>CAZVAZ010000032.1:0-16901 GCA_964625235.1 uncultured Hyphomicrobiales bacterium | reverse complement strand
ATCTGCTTGTTGAGCAATCCTTCGCCAAGCATCATTAAAACCCGCACCTGCTGGGGTGTCAGGGTTGCCAGCCGCAGGGCGATCTGCTGGGCTTCATTATCTTCACCCTCGGCCAGATCAAGTTCTGCCGGCACCCATATACCCCCGCTCAGCACGGTTTCAACAGCGATACGCATGTCAACGGCTGAAGCTGATTTTGGAATATAGCCCGAAGCGCCAAAATCCAAAGAGCGCCGGATAACCGGGGCATCCTCATTGGCCGAAACAATAACCACCGGAACGCCGGGGTACTGCGCACGCAAAAACATCAGTCCCGAAAATCCCTGCACCCCGGGCATCTTGAGGTCGAGCAAAACCAGGTCAGTCTGATCACCGCTGGTCTCAAGCGCCTGCACAACTTCTTCAAGCGAGCCAGCCTCGGCAAATGAAACATCACCATCAACATCACTCAGCGCTTGGCGCAGCGCCCCGCGAAACAACGGGTGATCATCAGCTATAACAATGTTGCTTCCCGACATCTCCAGCCTCGTACACCAAATTTGATAGTACCATTGA
This sequence comes from uncultured Hyphomicrobiales bacterium, assembly GCA_964625235.1. Classification (GTDB taxonomy): domain Bacteria; phylum Pseudomonadota; class Alphaproteobacteria; order Rhizobiales; family JAJFHR01; genus JAJFHR01. The sequence goes on along the minus strand of CAZVAZ010000032.1, from coordinate 16,346 downwards.
TAATAGTACGAGTTCATCTACGGATATACCCAAATGCCGACCTATGATGCTAAAGTTGTATAAATATGGAAAATGCGGACACATCATTGGTTTGGGAAACTCAAATAGAACCGGGCAAAAACATCAGCTTCAAAAAGTTCAAATTTTAAAAGGAATCACCATTTTGGCAATGCGTTGAATGTTTTTTGTCAAAATGTTACGATGAAAAAAAGTATTGGGGGATCAAAAGATTTGGCGAGTACAATTTTCCGACAAGCTGCATTAAATCGACTGGCTGCGCTTGATTCGATGGATGCTGCCGCAAAAACTGTTCGATTCAAGGATTTGTTTGCCTTTGTGGTCTTGCTTCTGGTTTTTGTTGGCGCCTTCGTGTGGGCAATCAGTGCGACTGCGCCGGTTAAAGTCCGTGGTGAGGGGATCGTACTCCAAAAAGCCGGTTTGAATGAAATCGTTGCAAACGGTGGCGGGCGTATCAAGAAACTCATTTTGAGTGTCGGGGTAAATGTTTTGGAAGGACAAACCATAGCCGAACTCGAAAAACCTGAAATTGAGGCTGATTTGCGAAGAGTTCAGGCAGAGTTGATTGATGTAAAATTACGACAAAAAAGTTTACGCGAATTTTTTTCGGAAACCGAACAGCGCGAATCCAAAGTGGAAGATGACAGGATAACGGCGATTTACAGAATTCAATCATCAATAAATCGTCGGCAAGAATTGCTGGAAAATCGGTTAAAAAATGTACGATCGATGATTGCCCAAAAGATTTTTACCGCAAACCGGCTGATTGACATTGAATTGCAACTTACCGAAGCAACAGAGAAAAACGGATCTCTGGGCCTGCAAATTCGAACAATTGAAACCGGTCGCATTAACAGGCAAAAAAAACAAACACTCACACTGCTTGACGAGCGGCAGAAAGTGGGGGAATTACAGAGAAAAATTACTCGTTTGCAGGAGCGTTTACAAGCAGAGAGCACCGTGCGCAGTTTGCATACTGGCCGTGTAATCGAGTTGAAAGTGAATCGGGGGGATGTTGTCGTTAGCGGCACTTCTTTGGCTGTTTTATCTCCTGTTGGTAATAGTTCGGAAGCGGATTATGGCACCTTGTACGTTTCACCCGCTGACGGCAAACGTATTAAAACAGGAATGAAAGTCGAACTTGTACCCAGTACATTAAAGCGCGAACAGTATGGAGCCTTGTTGGGCGTAGTTGAGTTTGTATCAGCGGTTCCCTCAACCCTTGAGAGCATGCAACGAAATATAAAAAATGCGCAACTGGTCAAAAGGCTTTCGGGCACTGGCGCTCCCTTTGAAGTTAGAGTTTCTTTCACAAAAAACAGCAAAAATATTAGCGGATTTGAATGGTCGGCTTCCAAGGGACCATCTTCAAAAATTTCCCCGGGAACACTTTTTGCCGGTGATATAGTGGTCAACCGCAAGACGCTTTTGGAACTTTTGTTTCCCTTTGTTTCGCAGTCGTATGGAACATAGCAAGCATGGATTGTTCACATTTTATTTGCCAGCCAGTGAAGCTTTTTCTCGCTGCATTTCTGCGCCTTTGAAAATAGTGAGACAGGCCAATGGCGCGACGAGTTAAAACCCCTACAGTATTGCAATTTGGCGTTACAGAATGTGGTGCTGCAAGTCTTGCAATGATACTGGGGTTCCATAAAAAGTTTCTGCCTTTGGAAACGTTAAGGATCAGCTGCGGAGTATCGCGCGATGGCACCAAGGCGACGGGCATTTTGAAAGCGGCCCGGCACTATGGCCTGGAATCAAAAGGGCTGAAAGCTGAACCGTCAGATTTACAGAATTTGAAACTGCCATTAATTGCGTTTGTGGATTTTTGTCACTTTCTGGTTGTTGAGGGAATTGACGAAACCTGGGTCTGGCTCAATGACCCCGCTCGCGGTCGCCTAAGAATTTCACGGGTTGAATTTGATGAAAGATTTACAGGTGTTGTTTTAACATTTGAACGAGGCAAGACCTTCGAAAAATCCAACGACTTGCCGAGCTTTGCATCTTCTTTGCTGGATAGAATGCAAGGTGTGAAATCAGCCGTATCTTTTGTTTTTATTGTAAATCTGGCACTGATTTTGCCGGGCTTGATTATTCCCTTGAGCTCAAGGGTTTTTGTGGATTTTATACTTGTTCGAAATCTTTCAGACTGGTTGCTGCCACTGGTCATTGGATTAAGCTTAACAGCCGCAAGCCGATATTTCTTACAGCTGTTGCGCGACAGCCAACTCACCCGAACCGAAACTGCAATCGCGCTGGAAAGTGCAAAGCAGCTGTTACAGCGTATTCTCAAACTTCCACTAGAGTTTTTCGGCAGCAGGTCTTCCGGGGAAATAGCTTCCCGACTTGGACTAAGTGACAAATTTGCCCATCTCATAACAGGAGCGCTGGCCGAAACTGCACTGAACCTGTTCTCAATATTGTTTTTTATCGGATTAATGGCATACTTCAGTGTGCATATCGCACTTATCGTTTTTTTGTGCAGTTGCCTGCATGTGATATTCTTTGTGAAAAGCACCCGCAGTTTGTCCGGGGAGCTTCAAAAGCTGGCAATAGATGAGGGCTCTTTAGCTGGTGTGGAATTATCCGGCATACGTAATATTGAATCGTTTAAGGCATCTGGGGCCGAAGACGTGTTTTTTAGAAACTGGAGCGGCCGTCACGCAAGTATTTTAAGTTTGGAACAAAGGGTTGGCCAGAAGCTGGTTTGGGTTTTTGCCACCGGACCGTTTCTCTCTACGGTAATTTCCGGTCTGGTATTGATTTTTGGCGGTTTGCAGATTATGCGCGGAGAAATGTCTTTGGGGACATTGGTCGCACTGCAATCTCTTGCCGCGAGTGTAACTTCACCACTCATATCATTGACGAATTTAGGGACGCTGTGGCAGGAAGCGCGGTCTTTTTCTGAACGCACTGATGACATTTACCGCCACCCAATAGCGCGTCAGTTCATGATTTCTGATGAACAACAAAGCAAGAAATCAGCATCTGCAGATTTAAAAACTTCAAAACAACTGTCGCTTCAAAATGTTTCTTTTGGCTATGCTCCGTTAGAGCCACCGCTGGTTAAAAATCTCAACCTTGATATTGAAGCCGGGACGCAAATTGCTTTTGTTGGTCAATCGGGCGCAGGAAAATCAACCGTTGGTCGACTGATTGCCGGGCTAATTGAACCGAATGATGGTGTTGTAAATGTAGATGAGCAATCCATCATTTTCTGGAACCAGCAGCAGGAGTCGGGACGTCTTGCCTATGTGGATCAAAAAACTGCCCTGTTTCACGGGACCGTTCGCGATAATTTGACAATGTGGAAATCCGGTATTGACGACAGTGATGTCATCAATGCGGCAAAAGACGCAATGATCCATGAGACGATTGCGGATCGCCCGGGCGGTTATGGCAGCAATGTAGATGAAGGTGGGAGTAATTTTTCCGGAGGCCAACAACAACGCCTGGAAATTGCCAGGGCATTGGTCAGCAATCCGGAAATTCTGGTTCTTGATGAAGCAACAAGTGCACTGGATGCGATTACAGAATTCCAGATCATGAAGACAATTAAGGATCGTGCGGTAACGCTCATCATAATTGCGCACCGCTTAAGCGCAATCAAACACTGCGATAAAATTTATGTTTTTGAAAACGGCAATATTGTTGAACACGGCACACACGCCCAGCTGATGAAGCAGGGTGGACTGTACACTCGATTGATCGAAAATTGATCGGGAGGGAAAGAATTATCAACAGGGAATCACAAAATTTTGACGATGCTTCAATCGATATCGACAAAATCGATATGGCGAAGAATGCGATTATTGACACGTTGTCGCTTTATCGCGCAAACCTGAATGACACCCAGGTATTTTCCAGCCACTGCGATTTACACACAGACGTCCCTAAAACGGCCAGAAAGTTAGGCATTGGGTGTCGTTCTGTCATGCTGGAACCCGATTGGTGGCGCAATAATTATGGACACCTGGTGGGCATGTTTCGGCATTCAGGAAAAGATGGCGCAGAGATTTCGTGCCCTGTGGTTTTAAAAAGCGAACGCTCGGGTTATTTTTTTCTTCAACCCGGAGAAAGAACTCTCAGGAAAGTAACCGCTGAACTGGCGGGGTTTTTCGAGCCACACGCTTTTGAAATTACCCCGCCATTTCCCAAAAAAATTGGTAATGTTTTTGACCTTCTACGTTTCTTGTCTCCCATCATTCGATCCGATTTTTTTTCAGCAATGCGCGCAACCTTTGTCATAGGCCTGTTCAGTATCCTAATCCCAATAGCGACCGGGTTTGCAATCGACGACCTGATACCATCGGGAGAGCGAACTCTTCTGGTTCAAACCGGAATAGCCCTGTTGGCTGCGGCAATTGTCTCATTCAGTTTTACGCACGTGCGGCAATTGGCACTTTTGCGCATGGAAGGACGTACAAAACATGTGCTTCAATGTGCCTTGTGGGACAGAATTTTGAAATTGCCTGCAGGGTTTTTTAAAGATTTTTCTTCCGGGGATTTGCAAAACCGGATCGAAGGTGTAAACGAATTTCGAAATGCTTTGATCAACGCTGCATTATCATTGGTGCTGTCAGTAATTTTTGCCTTTTTCTATCTTGGATTGCTGGTTTTTTACAGCCCGCTTCTGGCAGCTATCTCCGTCTTTTTAATCTTTGGATTTTTGCTGGCCACCTTTATCGCAGGCATAAGGCAGATTAAACACAATGTTAAGCGCCTTAAGATTTCAGGTTGGCTGGCCGGTTTTATCTTTCAGTTGCTACAAGGCATTGTTAAACTGCGAAGCACCAAGTCAGAAAGCCGGGGATTTGCAATCTGGTCAGAAAAATTTATTCAGGAACGGGTTGAAATCGTTGCAATGCGTAAAATTTCTTACCGGTTTTCAGCCTTTGCAGAGTTTTATGCCGTCATTTCTCTGGTCGTAATTTTTGCAGCCCTGATCAAACTTTCCGGGACACAGATTTCACCCGGGTCTTTTATTGCTTTTTTGGCTGCTTTTGCCGGCCTGCAAACCGCCTTGCTGGGTCTTAGCGGTGCCATTTTGGAGCTTGTTGCGGTGTTACCCCAATGGCGTCGTGCGCAATGCCTTTTCACTGCCAGACTGGAGCGGCCGACGAGAGGGATTGATCCAGGCAGTCTTTCCGGTGCTATTGAGCTTACTGCTGTTACTTTTGGTTATAATCCGGCAGTGCCCGTGGTCAAAAACGTTTCATTCAGTATTCAACCGGGTAAACACCTGGCGATAGTCGGGCCATCGGGTTCTGGAAAATCTACATTATTCCGTATTTTACTGGGGTTTGAGATCCCGCAGCAGGGCACTGTGGTTTATGATGGCAAAGATTTGACAGAGTTGGATATTGCCGCAGTACGTCGCCAGATAGGTGTTGTGACCCAGAATGGCAGCCTTTTTGCGGGTTCAATTCTGGACAACATACGCGGTGCAGGCGATGCTACTCATTCCCAATGTATGCAGGCATGTAACGCTGCAGGATTAGGCGAAGATATAAGTTCTTTTCCAATGGGCATAATGACACCGCTTACAGAAGGTGCAACCACTCTATCGGGGGGGCAGCGCCAACGAATACTTATAGCGCGCGCGCTGGTGAAAAATCCACGGATTTTGCTGCTTGATGAAGCAACCAGTGCTCTGGATAATGTCACCCAGAAACGTGTAACGGAAAACCTTGGCAAACTGGGGGTTACGCGAATAACCATTGCACATCGGCTATCGACAGTTATGTTGGCCGATGAAATACTTGTAATGAAAGGCGGGTCGATTGTGGGGCAGGGTACGTACAAGTCACTCCTGCGCGCAAAAGGGCTGTTTGCGGAACTCGCTAATCGGCAACTTAACTAAGGTGTAATTGGACTATGCGAAAAGCTCTCATAATTCTTGCCCATCTGGATGATGAAGATGTCGCCTGGCTGTCAGACAATGGAAAAGTTGTTACCTGTGAAAAAGACCAGCAACTGGTGCAGAAAGGTATTCACATTGATGCTGTTTTTATCATTCTCAATGGCAGTTTTTCAGTTAAGTTGGCCAGCGACAGGGTGGTGGCACGGCTTGCATCGGGTGATATAGTTGGAGAAATGTCGCTGATTGATCGCGACCCGCCTTCGGCCAGCGTTGTGGCGGACGAAGTTTCTCAGACACTGGCTATTTCTAAAGTTACTTTATCCAAAAAACTGGCATCGGATTTTGAATTTGCGAGTCGGTTCTATCGAGCGCTTGCTGTTGTTTTGTCGGACCGGTTGCGTAGCACCATGAATGGCCTCGATAAATTGGAAGCTGATTCGTCCTCAGCCGGACTTCAGGAAATTGATGAAGGTGTTCTTGATGATATCCACATTGCCGGGGAACGGATGCGACGCCTTTTGGCCCTGGTGGATTTAGCTAAAACATAAATCACGTCTGCCTGTACCGCCAATTGTTACACAACATCCCATCACAAGCATTGAGAAATTAATGGATGAAGACGTACCCGATGAATGCTTGCAAAAGAAAACCTTGCGAGCATAGAACGGCGGGCCGGCACGGGTATTTGTGCTTTGATAGTGATAGGGGTTGGTGGTGCCCAGGGGCGGATTGCGCGGATAATTCCCCTAATCATTGATATATAAGGGATTTTTCTTCTGCTGTCGATAGGCTGTAACACAGTCCAGTAACACAGCCGAAGCCCCCACTCTCCAGCTTCCAATTCTGCACACAGCCTCTGAGCTTCTACTTTTGATGCCGTGCCAAGGCTCTTGCGTATTCGCTTCCCATTGAGGGTGCCCTAGGCGTGTGCTTTGCCTGAGCGCCAGACGACTTTAAGAGCTGCCACCGTGTTCTGTCCTTCCTGAGTTTCTCAATGTGCTCAGGGTAGAACAGTTTCTTCGCACCATGGCTCTCATAATGTGGGAACTCAGCGATTAACTGGTAGAATGCTGAAGTTCCCACTCCCATTACGATAGCTGCTTGTGAGACTGTTAGCGGTACAATCTCAGAGGCCCAAGCGGGTAGGTCATTAACCTGTTGCTTTTTCATTACGACTGTTCCTTCAAGATTCGAAAGACGCTGGCGCGGCTTATATGCAATGCCTCTGCTATGGCTTCGGCTGTCTGGCCTTCGGCCTTCATCTTCACGACCTCAGCACTCTTGGCTCTGGCTGTTGGCTTCCTGCCCTTGTACTTTCCTTCAGCTTTAGCCTTGGCGATTCCTTCTCGTTGGCGTTCTAACATCAGGTCGCGCTCAAACTCAGCAATGGCACCAAGCACGGTCAGCATCAACTTACCGTTTGCACTCTCGGTGTTCATCTCAGGGTTGGCGAGGAAGCGGAGATGCACTCCCTTCATCCTCAATTGCTCAGTGAGACGCACCAAGTCGGCCACAGAGCGGGCAAGGCGATCAATCTTGGTGACGATCAACGTGTCACCGTCACGTATATAGTCGAGGGCTGCTTCAAGCTGTGGCCGTTTGGTACTGACAGAAGAAAGCTCCTCCTGAAATATCTTGTTGCACCCCGCTGCATCAAGGTCTCTAAGCTGGGCTTCAAGTCCCGCCTTCTGGTCTGTGGTTGATGTGCGGGCATAGCCGACAAGTGCTGGGGTGGTCATAATGGTCTCCTTTGAGTCTCAATAGATACAAAGACTATATGACACTTACAGTCTCATAATGCAATACCTATTTGTGTGAGACTCTGTGAGCGTGTTCTGGATAGGCTCACAAGGGCTTGCCCTATTGCGACTATGGATTGGGTGCTAAGTGGTCCTGAGGTGCAGGGGGTGGCGCTTGGAGTTTTGCGCTTCATGGACATGGGCAGGTTGGTTGTTTCTCAATGCCGGGGGTGAGGTAAATCTTGAAGATGATACCGCCTACCCCGCTCATGGGGGTAAATCCTTCCTTTGCCACGTATATTGAAGCTGTCGAATGGGTGGCCCAAATTTTGATGCCGGGTGTCTTCCCCCCATCTGTATTCTAGTCTTTGAGTTTTCGCATCACACTAACCTCAGGCCCCAAATGCCCAGAATTTAACTGTTGAACCGGCTTAGCGTATTTCATACCGAGCCGGTTAAGGCCTTCATGGTGGGTTCGATAATAGAGGCAGTGGTCTTTGTGCTGCGCTCGCATTCTGTTGGATAGCTTCGCATTACGTTTGTCCAAAAGGTGGTTTTGCCAAGGACGCGGATTATTATGATCAATACGCAACATTAGCTCTGGTGACAGCGGAAATGGAATTACAGCTAACTTGTGTCCAAGACCGAAACCATATGGTGATTTAGGAATTTTATCTGATGCAACCCAAAAAACAGAGTTATCGCTCGTTATCAACTCCTCATCTTGAGAAATTTCGAAAGACCAAGTCATCTGTTCAATTAACTTCGAAAACGACTCCAAATGAAGAAACCCCATCAGACCGGTGCGCCTATCAATATGCATTTCCAAAGAATCCTTCCTGCCCAGAAGGTCAAGCATTAGCTCTTCTAGTTCTGTATCATCACCACGTTTCAGCTTTGAATTCAGCTCCCGCTCAGCGTGATGACTGGCTACCCAATTCACCATGTCACCTGCAAGGGTAGCGAACTGACGAATTTGCGCAGGGCTACGAACGTGCATACTAGCTAGAAAATAGGACATCGTGGCTTTCTCGTCAGCATCAAGCATTTCCTGCTTTAATAGACGGGTCATAAGAGGCGCAGCCGCGCTTTCGATCTTAGCAAGAACCTCTTCGATCTCGTCAAATCGCTTTCCGTCCTCCACCTCCGGTGAATAGATATTGGTTTCAAAGCCAGTATTTTCTGGGGTCGTGCGTCTGACTTCACCGCGTCGACTATCATGTGTCCAAATATAACCGTCCGAGTCGCAAAAGTTGTTCAAATAAAAGCGTGGGACGAAATGCTGCCGTTTGGTTCGTTGTTTCATGTGAACTACCGTACCTCTTAATCCGCTTATTCGTTTGATTATCTAGTGGGCGCTTCAAACTGAAGGTAGAACAATATACCGAAGCCAAGGACACAACTATTAATCAAACACACCATATGGGTTTTTGCGTCACGGGTAACTCTACGCCCACGACCTCTCGGGAAACTTCACGCATGGCGGCAACGACCACCACTGTTTTCGTCTCGGGGACCATGACGCCATCGTGCATTGGCAGTGCGGGAATGCCCCGAGCCGAGAGCTTGAGGAGCAGGGCGGTCAGTATCCGGCTTTCGGTGAACATCAGGTCCAACCCGAAGTCCCTCCCGAAGAGTGACGCAATGCCGGGGTGGTGAGCGACACATGCTTGACTGAGGTGGCTTGCAGTCCAGCCATCAGGCAGCAACACTTTGAGCCTTGAGGGAAGAGCCTTCATGTCAGACCGATAGGACAGCAATGCAGACAGACCCGCCTTGGCACCCTCCCGATGGCCTTCAAGTCCGGGGATGGCGTAAAGATCACCCTCGGGAGGTTCTTGTTGAACGTGACTGTATGCCAGCCTCGGGAACATGTTGGAGAAGTCCAAGTCGGCTACAGGTTCACCGTTAATGCGAAGGCGATGGCGCTCAGAGGCTTTGAGGCCCATCCAGAAGCCGCCATACAGGCGACCATGGAGATTGAAGAGCCGGGAACCATCAGGGTGGCGTAAAGAAAACCGTCTGGTCAGACAGAAGGCAGGCGTTGGGGTGCCTTCAAGTTCTATACGTTGCTGGTTGAGGAAGCTGTTGATCTCCTCCATCTCAGCTCGCAACTTGATGGAATGCTCAGTGTCTTCATAGTCAACACGAGCGTTAGGCTGTTTCTTGCCGCCAATCCATGAGACCACAGGCCGTGCAGTCAACTGGATGGTTTCCTCACCCTCTACCCTGATAACGCTGGATGGACTGACATCAGGTTGCAGGAGGTGTTTTTTCAAGGTTCCTGTGGCTTCGATGGTGGTACGCCTAAACCTGAACACAGCGTCACGTTTGCTGAGATACCCAAGGCCCGCCAGCGCTCTCACAACCTCAGGGAACTTACGGAAGCCGGGGCGGTCGTATCGGGTTTTCTTGGTGTGCTTCATCTGGACGGCCAGCCCGGAGTTACCCGGTGTGTTGCCGTGAAGTATAATGAGATTGGCGATGATGGCATGGACGATTGAGGAAACCCCTGCCACCAAGTCACTTCGAGGCTTCCGGGCGTTGGTGTGCATAATGCCAATCACCTGTTGGGTCAGACCATCAGCAAAGGACATAAGGTTCTGACCTGACAGTGTTGCCCACTGGTCGAACATCAAGTCCGGTGGGAGAGGATGATTTATCTCCCCATTATCACCCTGACACTCAAAGTCATCACCATTAGGCATTCAGGGTCTCCACACCTAGAGGGAGCAGAGAGAGGGACAGGGGGGTATGGGGGCGCTTTATTTTCCTGAGGCCATATTCAGCCGGAAACTTGCAGGACCGATACCGGATAAGGCCACGGGTCCGATGTTTCATTTGAATGCCTCAGCTTGCTGAATGACTTCTGAGACCACTTCTGGTGTTGCTGCGATGCCCGCAATGTCCCCGATACTATGACCGAGCACCCGCATGAACTTACCTTCAGACCGTGGGTATTTGGGTCGCATCGGCAAACCGCTTCTGGTCCGATTGGTGCCTGAATTTAATCGGTGGGCCATCTTGGCGATTTGGACCTGCATGAACTCCGGGTTTGCATGGGGGCCTAGTTCGTTTATTGCGGCCTTGATGGTGAGAGTGATTTCCAGAAGACGGTCCCCTCCAATTCCAGCATCTCGAAGCCGCGCCAGAACTTGCCGGGAACGATCACCAGAGGATAGCCAGCGGAGATCATATGCTGACTTGGCAGGGCCACTGTTTATTATCATTGCATCAAGAGCTGCTATGACCTTTGACACGTAATGATCATGCCGGTTGTTTTGCACCCACTGGATTGCTGCTTTCCGATACGGCTGGATTTCAGCAATCTTATAGCTCCGCCTCCATGTTGAGCCGTGGCGGCGGCGGAACTCGATGTGTTGCTTGCAATAGATTTCCGAAAGCCCATTGCCTGCACTTCGCTGGGTTAACCGGGTGCATCCAAAGGCCGAGCATTTAGTTGCTGGGGAAGAGGAAGGGCACGAAGCCCTCCCTGCAATCTCATTTCTGGTCCTGATATTGGGTTTACTCACAGACCAGAACTCGCCAGCCATTCGTTATGGAAAGCGTCATGAAGAGTTTTTATGTTGTCGATATATGCCTTCACGCTGAAACCTTCTGGCAATGTTCCCGCTGTTTTCCTCTTAAGGGCAAGGCGTTCAACATGCTTCAGTGTGACATCAAGGCTGTGTTTACTCGGTTTTCCCGCTCCTATCACGAAGAGGTTCTCGATACGCAAATCAGATTCAATGGCAAGGGTTTTGACAGCTTCATTAGGGCCAGCATCAACAAAAATCCGAGCAAGCGGCATATAGTCTTTTCCTGCATCCCTGAAGCGTTGCTTGGCATAGACCTTCTGGTTGGGATTATTGGCTTTTTTGTTGATATTTGTAACCACAGTGTGACCCAAACGGTTTACTTCTAAAAGGAACGCAAACTGAAGCAGAGTTATGGTGATTGGTTTACGGTGTTTTTTGCCAACTGCGATCGTGACGGGATATTCTTGCTCTGGATCGGCTAAATTGTTTGGTTCAAATGGTTCGTACCCAGGTGTCCCCACCCATTTGGGAAGTGAATCGAAGATGGATTGCCAATCTTTTTGTGACGTTTCGGGGGTAATAAGTGGTGTTTGATCGAAGTTCATGAACTTAAATCCTTAGAACTTGCATGCTGTCCGCTTTGCATAGCCCGAGTGCGCTTCGTTTTCCTCAAAAGTTAGCTGTATATTGCCTTCAGGGCCCATACAGTTGATGGAGGTTTTAAGCGCATTCGATGAGCTTGCGCTCAAAGAGAGTGAATGGAAAAATATTCAGCGTTCAGCGATTGCATTGAACAAGAAGAGCTGCCTTAAATGGCTTAGCCCTCCAGTGACCGCCTATAGACTAGGCGCACATCTAGTAAAATCGAACTAATTCATACCGCGAAATCTGCCACTTGGATGTTTCAAGCGGCTAGCGTATGAACTATTTTAGGGGTCAATGCTCCGGCTGGATCGTACCGTCCCCTACTAGACTTTACATCAAGACCTCAGCAATCAGTTTCCTGAAGTCTTTCATGCGGAACCTATCAACATGGTCACGAGTCGTTCACATGTCAAGTCCGTAAGTAAATAAAACTTCATATCGCCCAAGAACAGCGGCATCAAAGAATTCATTTTATTTGACAACTTGGAAGTTTTACGGCTTCCACAAGAGCCAATTATCCCCCTGTAAGCTCTCCCCAGTGTGGCTATTATCGCGGGTTCAAGTAATTATAAACTTGGGGAACCTGCTTAGAGCTTTTACCTTCGCCTCAATTGTCACACCGCCATAAGATTCCCCTACAGTTCTTGGGTCGTGACCACAGATAGCATCAAGTACCTTGTCTTGAATGCCGACCTCTGAGCCTATCGTCTTGAAGGTATGACGCCATGCATGGTTAGGTTGTATATTCGGGTCGCTAACAACTGTTCGAACGAACGCAGTTAATCGGTTTTTGGCGCTTCGCCATGCAGCCCTGCCGGTTCCAGACCACATGAACAAATGTCCCTCTGGGGCAGACTTTACATAATCCGGGAAGCCTAACTCGACGAGATGATGGTGCAAGGGAACGTCACGGCGTTCTTTGTTCTTCACTGTGCCTGCTTCAGGGGTAATGGTGATGATCCAATTTTCACCCTCATGCCGAATGTCTTCTTTCCTCAATTGGACAAGCTCGCCAACCCTCGCACCCGTATAGGCACACAACCACGGAACCCAACGCTTCATTGCATAACGTTGCTCAGGCTCACGCGAACCCCGAGCAACCTCCGATGCCGCAGAGAGAATGGCATTGGTCTCTCCATGAGTGAACCATGTTTGACGTAGTTTGGGCTTCTTGCCGATTTTTATGGTAATGCCGGTTGCAGGATTGAGCGGAAGCTTGTGATTGTTTACTGCCCAGTTCAACACGCTTTTAAGGCCGGAGAGATAGCTATCCTTGACCGTCTTGGCACTCAATGCTCTACTCGTTTTTGGGCTTGGCGTTTTCAACAAGTGGTCTTTGAATGACACAACATCCTCAGGCGTCACACGTCTGGCGTCATCGTGCTTTAAGAAAGATACCAGCGCTGACACGGCCTTGCGATAACTCTCGTAGGTACTATGAGTAAGCCCAGTGGTTTCAGCTTCCTGCCACCATAATTCTAGAAGATTGGTCAATGATACCGCTGGTAGGCTTTCGGATACTTTGGGTTCAACCCATTCTGGGAACCTGTCGTCTCTGGAATCGCGGGAGTAGTCGCTGTCAGCCTTTTTAAGTCTGACCGCAAACCCGTCACGCAAAGCATTACCCAGTTCTTTAAGGAGCATTTGCCGCGAGGGTGCGTCAACTGAACCCATGCCACGGCTCAACAAAAGCTTGTTTGCAGTAGGGCCTAGGGTTTTTTCCAACTCTTCTGTGTTGCCGGAGACTATAATCTTTTCGATGTTGTCTATTGCTGATCGGTAAATCGCTTCAAGTTCTTCCATACTTGGAGAAGTGCCGTTCCGTTCCCAACCCTTGTCTGTATGTGTGATTGATAACACTCTCGTATTCTCAAAATCACTTGCCCAGCTTTTGTAGATGTCTCGCGATAAAGCTACGGCGTTCCTATGGGTGAGAGATATTTGGGCATCAGTGCGGAGAGACTTAAAGACTTTTTCCACGAAGGAGGCGGCACTGGCTTGTCGTTCTTTAACTTCGCTAGGATCACTTGTTCGAAGAGAAAAGCGAATGCTTTCCATCTTTTCTGTAACGGTAACATGGGCAACTTCATCACCGATTGGGATAGACAGTTTCATCCCAGCCATCCGCACCCGCAAGTCCGCTGGGATACGTTGAGCAAAATGTTGCTTTGAAGACCCTTTTCGTTTCATAGGACGTACCAATCGATAAAGCATTGTAGCACACCTTTGTAGCACAGTTTGTCAAGCGCAACATACTGAAAAGGTACAACTTCTTGAATCGAATGGAATTTACTGAGAAGTGGTGCCCAGGGGCGGATTTGAACCACCGACACGCGGATTTTCAGTCCGCTGCTCTACCAACTGAGCTACCTGGGCATCTTTGGCTGGATCAGTGTCAAAATCCGGCGACAATCAGTCTTTCAACACTTTCAAAAGCACCGGCGTTATAGGCGATCATTTGCTTTGTGTCTAGAGTGGTTGCGACCTTTATGGCACCATGATTGCTGCTAAGATGAATCATTTGATTGCCGGTTTTCAATTTCGGCTAATTCGGCGGCTTCCGCACCGAAATCATCGGACGGTTCGACTGCGGGAATGGCGTAATTTCCTCCCAGCCATTTGCCCAGATCAACATCAGCGCAGCGTTTTGTGCAAAATGGGTGAAAAGCTTCTGTCGATGGTTTTTTGCACATCGGGCAAGGGCGGGATTTTCTGGCTGTAAAACGATGGACATTTGTGGTTGTCATCTTGATGTCTCCTTGCAGCCTTAAGGCCATGAACGATTATTTCGGGTTCAGCCAGTCAAAGTGAACGGGGTAGCCAGCGCCTGTCAGCAATTGCACCGTATCATAAAGCGGCAGACCGACAACATTGGAGTATGATCCCGACAGGTTCATGACAAAGGCTTCAGCCCGGCCCTGAATGGCATAACCACCTGCCTTGTCGCGCCATTCTCCGGTGGAAAGATAGCTTTCAAGGTCGGGGCGGCTCAAGCGCTTAAACCTGACCCTGGTTTCAACCACCCGGTGTTTCTGCCTGCCGTTGGGACCGATCACGCAAATAGCTGTATAGACACGATGAGAGCGGCCCGACAATAATTTGAGACCGGCGGCGGCATCAGCAGCGATTCCAGGTTTAGGTATTATGCGCCGGCCGACCGCAACAACAGTGTCGGCAGACAGCAGATAGCAATCACCTTCAAGATCCCCGATTTTCGGGCTCGACAGGGCAGCTTTTGCTTTTTCCCTGGCCAGACGCTGGGCATAGCTCCGGGGTAATTCGCGCCGGTTGGGAGTTTCGTCAATTTCGGTTGGTACCAGAATTTCCGGGCGCAGCCCGATTTGCTCGAGCAGGGCCAGACGGCGCGGCGATGCACTGGCTAAAATCAAATGCGACAGACTTTCCTTCATGAACTGGGGCCTGTTGATTATCAGCGCAATAAAACTTATTTGAAACGGTAGGTAATCCGCCCTTTAGACAGGTCATAAGGGGTCATTTCAACCAGCACTTTATCGCCTGCCAATACGCGAATTCGATTTTTTCTCATTTTGCCCGCAGTATGAGCAATAATTTCGTGATCGTTGTCTTCCAGTGTCACCCGGAATGTTGCATTAGGCAACAATTCGGTAACGATGCCGGGAAATTCCAGTAGTTCTTCTTTAGCCATGCATTCCTGTCTAGGGTCAGGTCGATTAATGTTTGGCCGGACAATGCGCAGGTATGGCAATAAAATCAAGAAAAAAACCTAAAGAGGCTGCCTTTTAAACGTTTGGTGCTGTTGCAACCACAAAGCGCTGTTTGATTTTTTGCAAAAGAGCATCCCTCACCGAGCGATAGGCATCGAGTATTTGTTCGCGGCTGCCGCTGGCGTCCGCAGGATCAAACGTTGCCCAGTAAAATGCTTCAAGTGAATTGGTGCGGGTGAGCTCAATTGCCGTATGGTGAGCTTCCGGCGATAGCGAGATGACAATATCGAAGGATGTATCGGCAAACTCATCGAAACTCTTAGGCGTATGATCGGAAATATCAATGCCGATTTCATCCATCACTGAAGTGGCAAACCCGGAGACCTCGCCGGCACGCACACCGACAGATTCGACATAAATCCTGTGGCCCATGAAATGGCGTAAAATTCCTGCTGCCATGGGCGAGCGAATGGAGTTTTGGCTGCAGGCAAAAAGAACGGCACCGGGCATATCTTCTGTGTGCGCCTCATTCAATCCGCTTAACCCTTCCAGTGCAGCACACACACAAGCGTAAACAGGCGCCTGGCTGTGGGAAAATCAACTTCAATCTTGCCGTCCAGCCGGTCTTTGAGGATGTGACTGCCTTCGTCGTGCAAGCCCCGCCTGCCCATGTCTATGGCCTCAATCTGGCTCGGTGTTGAGGTTTTGATGGCGGCAAAATAGCTTTCACAGACGATAAAATAATCTTTGACAATCCGTCTGAAGGAAGAAAGCGACAGAATAACGGCGGTGCAATGTTCTTCCGCCTGATTGTAAACATCAAACATCAATCGGCCTTCAACAATTGATAAATGCA
>CAZVAZ010000031.1:0-16992 GCA_964625235.1 uncultured Hyphomicrobiales bacterium | reverse complement strand
ACATCGCCGATAACATCATGACTGGTAATACCGCAATCAACGGTGATCAATAATTCCGTACCCGAATTCGCCAACTCCTCCAGTGCCGCCTTATTGGGCCCGTAGCCTTCGGTCAGCCGGTTGGGAATATAAATGTCGGCATCGCAGCCGACAGATTTTAAGAACAGTTTCAAAAGTGCTGACGATGTGCCGCCATCCACGTCATAATCGCCGAATATTGTTATCTTCTCAGCCCCGCTAACAGCTTTGACAATACGGGCTGCTGCCTTTTCGCCATCACGCAGAATTGCGGGATCGGGCATATGGGCTTTCAGGGTGGGTTGTAAAAAAGCATCGACCTGCGCGGCATCAATATTGCGCCCGGCCAGAACACGGGCAAGCAACTCCGGCAGATCGCAGCGCAGCCCCAGCACCCGGGCACTTTCAGGGTCATCAAGGCGTGGCCGCCATGCCCGCCCGGTGACAGAGTTTTCAATTCCTAAAAAGCAGCCATTGTCCCACACGTGAAATAAAAACCCTAAAAAGAGGCCGCGCCAGGATCACTCAAATTTCGCCGTATATGAATGTTCCGCCTTGATCCAGCGCACGGTTCCAGTGGACGAGCGCATGACCACCGTATCGGTGATAATCTTATTCTCACCAAACTTGACGCCATCCAGAATTGATCCATCGGTAACACCGGTTGCAGCAAACATGACATCACCGCTTGCCAGCTCATTGAGGCTGTATTTGCGTTCAAAATCCTCAACCCCCATTTTGGCGGCACGCACGCGTTGCGCATCGTTACTGGTAACCAGCCGGCCCTGCATCTGCCCGCCAATACAGCGCAGGGCGGCAGCGGCGAGAACACCTTCAGGTGCACCACCAATGCCCATATAAATATCAATGCCGGTATCAATGGGGTTTGTGGTGTGAATAACACCGGCCACATCACCATCCGAAATCAGCCGCACGGCAGCACCGGCACGACGCACGGCCTCGACCAGTTTGACATGGCGCGGCCTGTCAAGAATACATGCGGTTATATCGCCAACAGAAACGCCCTTGGCTTTGGCCAGTGCATTCAGGTTTTCTTCCGGTGTTGCGTCAAGATCGACCAGCCCTTCGGCAAAGCCGCCGCCGATGGCAATTTTATCCATATAGACGTCAGGTGCATGCAGCAATGTGCCGCCCTCAGCCATGGCAATGACAGCAAGTGCATCGGGCATGTCCTTGGCCGTCAAAGTGGTGCCTTCGAGCGGGTCGAGAGCGATATCAACGCCGGGCCCGTCGCCAGTACCCACTTCCTCACCGATAAAGAGCATAGGCGCTTCGTCACGCTCGCCTTCGCCAATAACAACAACGCCTTCAATTTTCAGCGCATTGAGTTCCTTGCGCATGGCATCAACTGCTGCCTGGTCAGCAGCTTTTTCATCGCCCCGCCCCCTGAGCCGGGCAGCTGCCACAGCGGCACGTTCGGTCACACGGGCAATTTCCCCGGTGAGCACCCTATCCAGAATCAACTTCTTCTCGGTCATTTTAGTTAAGCCTTTCCGGCATTAAATCGTCTTTTCTATTCGTATCATACGTGGGCGATCAGCGATATGACCGTCTGCTTCAATTGATGCAAGTGCCTGTCTCAAGGCTGCTTCGGCGGTTTCATGGATAATCAGCACCACCGATTGCTGGCCCTCACTATCTGCACCTTCTCCACTTTGAGTGTCGGCCCCGCGCTGGATGATACTTTCCAGTGAAATTTCCTGTTCACCAAATCTCTTGGCAATGGCAGCAACTGCACCAGGTCTATCATGAACGGCCAGGCCAATGTAATATCCGCCTTCATGGGCACGCATGCGCGCACGTTGATAAGGCGCAAGCTTTGCCACCTCGCGGCCAAGGGGATAAAGTGCATTCACTCTGGCAATGTCGATAATGTCCGCAATCACTGCAGACGCCGTCGGCCCCTGGCCCGCACCCGCACCCTGCAGGATTATTTTACCGGAATAATTGCCGTCAACGGCCACCGCATTAAAGGCACCGTCAATGGCCGCCAGTGGTGATGTTAACGGCACCAGAGAGGGATGAACGCGTTGCTCAATACCGCTGTCGGTTCTGATTGCCACTCCCAACAGCTTGATGCAATATCCCAGTTCGTGAACAGCTTTCAGATCGGCCTGGGTAATCGCCTCGATACCTTCGAGGTAAATTGAGTTGAAATCTATCCGCGTGCCAAAAGCCAGACAGGTTAAAATGGCGAGTTTGTGAGCGGTATCATGACCGCCAATGTCAAAAGTCGGGTCAGCTTCGGCATACCCCATTTCCTGCGCTTCGCTGAGCACATCGGCAAATTCACGGCCTTCTGATGCCATTTTTGTCAAAATGTAATTGCAGGTCCCATTGAGAATACCAACCACGCTTGACACATTATTCCCGGCAAGGCCCTCACGCAGGGATTTGATAATCGGGATGGCCCCGGCAACCGCGGCTTCGTAATTCAACGCCACATTCTGCTGTTCGGCAATAGTGGCAAGTTCATTGCCGTGATGAGCCATCAGCGCCTTATTGGCAGTCACCACATGCTTGCCATGGGCCAGGGCTGCTTCAACTGCCTCGCGCGCAATCCCTTCTTCGCCACCGATCAATTCAACAAAAATATCGATATCTTCGCTCGAGGCCAGTTCAACCGCATTACCCACCCAGCGTACACCGCTAAGGTCAATTCCTCTGTCAACACCGGCATTTCGCGCGCAAACGGCTGTGATTTTCAGCTCGCACCCGGCATTGGTGAAAATACGCTCGCGGTTTTCATTTAAAAGTTTCCAGACCCCGACCCCGACGGTGCCGAGACCTGCAATGCCCAGTTTGAGCGTATGTGTCATCCAGTCCAAAACCTTTGCGTAATCGCGATGAAAACTGCATCAGGGGACTGTTTAACTGAAGAAATGAGAAAGCGCTCTAAAATTCGCACACACTGAGCCCTCGACTGGTCTTTTCCACAAGCTCATGGACAAGATCAATAGATCTAGTTTTCGCTTTCGGCTGGTTCGAAGGGAGTGCTTTTGAAAAATCCGAATGTAGATTTTTCTTTTTCCCGCGCAGGCTCGGAAATCTCTGATTGCTCCGCCAGCTGGGAATTTTCGAAATAAACGTCTACACGCCGCAATGTTGCGTCGCCTTTTTTGCCTTTTTCCTGAATTTCGTCGATAATCTGCACCACAACCTGGTCGGCGGCAAAGCCACGCTTCCTGAGGCCGTTTGCCACTTCATTGGCACGCGAAATCGCCAGATCCTGGCTTTCGATATTCGCCTGATTATTGCCCTCTGGAACCACTTGCGCAAATCCTAGAACATAGACGTTCATTCCGTCATTGTTGCGGAACCTGGCAATCTTATCGAGAGGTTTTTGCTGATTTTTAGATAGTTTTCTCGATCCGCCGGAGAAAATTACCATTAACGGCCGTTGCGCCGTAGGCCGGTTTGCAACATCTGCCAACGATGAGGCTTCACCGTCATGAGGCGTTGTTTTCTTCGGAACAGAAGCTCCTGGTGCGGGCGGCTTTTTTTCCGGCACCGAAGGAATAATTGGCTGGGTGCGCAAACCCGTCCTTACCGGCGACAAGTCAGGTGTGGTTGAGGCAACGGTATCAGGTGAGTTGTCGAGACCACGATTGTCAACCTTCAGGCGCGATAGCCGTAATTTTTCAGGAGGGGTCAAACCACCCGTTGTCGCCCCTGGCGATGTGCTGCCTTCGCCCACCAGCCAGCCAAGGCCAAAAACGCCACGACTTGCAGGTTTGTTCCTGCGAGCGGATTTTGTCTTGCGGCTTTCAAGGTCAGCTTCGCGTTGCTGAACGATGGATTGACTGGAATCCTGGAGTTCCTGAATTTCCCGATCTTTTTCTGCCACACTTAAAGTTTTACGGGGTTCTGCAGGTTGATTGTTCAAAGACGGAAAGGATTCCGAATTGGCGATTTTCGTTGGCCCGCGATTATGTGCAGGGTTTTCCCCATTGGCCGGGCTCTGGGTATCGGGAGCTGCAGTAGTTTCAACCGGGCCAGCTGGTCCGGGATCACTCAAATCAAGTAATTGAGAACTTTCACATGCCGAAACAACAACACTTAGCACCACCACTAAAGCAGCCACAGAAACCCGGTTTTTCTGGCGGGTTTTCATGCCGGGTTTTCTGGTTTTTACGCCCTCAAATGATATCGCTGTGGTTTTTGCTACCGAAATATCCCGGGCTATCAAAAAAGCCTGTTTCAACTGACAACCAATCCTCTATCAAGCGTCTTTAGCTGATTTGATCAACTAATCTCTCATTATGACAAGAACGAGGCAAAAAATCCTCTTATCCATAGATATAATGATAAAAAACGCTAATTACACCCCTCACCATTACACAAACGCATAAGCGCTATGTCGTATCAATATATGGTCGTTTTGTCGTTTTAAGAGTATAATTCAAAAAACATGGTTAAAATCGGTTAAGAGGTTTCCTATGCCAGACGTCCCCCAACCTGAAGAAAAACACTATCAAATTCGCGATTCAGAACAGTTTGCGCAAAACCTCGCAAAGGTTGCCGAACGCACCGGCGACCTCATGGCAACCTTCCTGTCGCCCGATAAAAACGGTAACAAAAAATCCGCGCTCGGCGGTGAGCTACAGCGTATGGCCATGACTTTTTTCGAACTCGGCACCCATATTGCCACTGATCCCAAACTGCTTGGTGAGGCCGGAATGGATTTCTGGCAGCGCCATATGGCTTTATGGCAATCAAGTCTGAAAAAACTGTCCGGCGATGAAGTCTCACCGGTGATTGAACCACAACCGAGTGACCGGCGTTTTCGCGATGAGGACTGGCAGGAAAACCCCGTGTTCGATTTCCTCAAACAATCCTACCTTCTCACTGCTGATTGGGCCCATGAGGTTGTCGAGCGCTCACCCGGCATCGATGAACGCACACGGCAAAAGGCCGATTTTTATACCACCCAGATTGCCAACGCGCTTTCACCCAGCAATTTTGTTTTCACCAACCCGGAAATCTTGCGCAAAACTCTTGAGACCAACGGCGCCAACCTGGTGGCAGGGATTGACCATCTGGCTGAAGATATCGAGCGCGGCAACGGCAGGGTGGCCATAAGTCAAACCGACATGGATGCTTTTGAAGTTGGTAAAAACATAGCTGTCACTCCGGGAAAGGTTATTTACCAGAACAGCTTAATGCAACTTATTCAATATTCACCTTCAACGCCGAAAGTGTATAAAAAACCACTGCTGATCGTGCCGCCATGGATTAACAAGTTTTACATTCTCGACCTCAATGAGGAGAAATCCTTCGTCAAATGGTGCGTCAATCAGGGCCACACAGTGTTTATAATTTCCTGGATTAATCCCGGTGCAGACCTCGCCCACAAAGGTTTCGAAGATTATATGGACGAAGGCATTATTGCTGCTCTGGACGCAATCGAAGCCACAACCGGGGAGAGTGAAATCAATGCCATTGGCTATTGCGTCGGCGGCACCTTGTTGTCGATGGCGCTGGCCTATATGGCGGCCACCAACGACAACCGCATTAGCGCTGCCACCTTTTTTACCACCCAGATTGATTTTGAACTGGCCGGTGAACTACTGGTTTTTGTTGATGAGGAACAGGTCAGCGAAATTGAGGAGCAGATGGCTGAAAAAGGCGTATTTGAAGGCCGCAAAATGGCCAACGCCTTTAATCTGTTGCGCTCAAACGACCTCATCTGGTCATATGTGGTCAACAATTACCTGCTCGGCAAAGACCCATTCCCTTTTGATCTGCTGTTCTGGAATTCCGATTCAACCTCCATGCCCGCCACCATCCACAGCAGTTATCTGCGCAACTGTTATCTCGACAACACTCTGGCCACAGGAGGTTTTTCCCTCAAAGATATCACCATCGATTTCAGTAAAATTAAAATCCCGATCTACAATCTCGCCACCAGAGAAGACCATATCGCACCCGCCAAATCAGTCTACAAAGGCTCAAAACTGTTCGGTGGCCCGGTAAAGAACGTTCTGGCAGCCTCAGGCCACATTGCCGGTGTGGTCAACCCGCCCGCCAGACAGAAATACGAATACTGGACCAGCACAGCCAGGCCCGCCACCTTAGAAAAATGGCTGGAAAAAACCCAGTCCCACCCCGGCTCATGGTGGCCCGACTGGCAAAAATGGATATCGCGCAAATCCGGCCCAAAGGTAGACGCTCGCACCCCCGGCGGCCCGTTGGGTGTTATTGAAGATGCGCCAGGCTCTTATGTGAAGAAGAAGGCTGAATAGACTTGAGCACCTATCATTCAAATCTCAGAATCCGGTTTACGCTGCAAAAGGCCTACAACATTTCGCGGGCCAAAAAGTAGAAGGTAAAAATCATAAAAATAGCGCTGATGGTTAGCCTTTACCATTTGCAGGTGAAGTTGAAAAAAATTGTAGCGCATGAGCCTGTAGCGCTTTTTATCAACCATTCTGGAAAACCGCACCCGCCTCGAAACCACTGCATTAGCAGCCTTGCCATCAATCACACTTTCCGGGCTGCATTTACCAAAGCATATTGGATCATTGGTGGCATATATCTCAATCCACTGAATGTTGCTGTGCTCCAGAACGAGCTTAAGATCATCGCGCAACCATTGGCACCGTGCCATCAGAGCATTATGGAGCAGGCTGGAGGCGATTGAGGTAAAATATAGTATTTTGCCATTCAGCAAATCCGGTTTGTTCCGTATAGCATTAGCAAGGCAAGATACCGCGTAGACACTGCCCATACTGTAAGTGGTTATGTTGATCTCATCAGCGGTGCCAGCTTCAATCTCTCCGCTTAAAATTGCGGAAAAGACAGAAATGCGTGATTTAAAGGTTTGGTTGTCCCGAAAAGATATGGCACAGGCGTGGTGAAAATACTCCAATAACACAGGTAATGCCCAGCGTTGACCCAGAAACCTGAAAATCACGAAAAGCAGCACCAGGCCAGTCAGTAGAAAAAGGGTAACTGGTGGATTTTCCAACAACTGGGCCGTCACCCAAACCGCCACTAACATTGCTGCAAGAGACAGGGCGGCAGCCAGTAAAAGGGTCAAAACAGGGTAGATGAATGTGAGGCCGTACCGCCAATTCGTTTTGAAATATCGCCAGGGAGCAAGGGTTGCGAAATGGCAAAAGTAAGGCGGCGAACTGGCAAAAACCTGCCGCCAGAAGGCCGGTTTATCGCGATGATTGAGCAAACTGCACCATTCCATCAAAACCATTCTGGTTGACATCGACCAGCCGTTTCCATGTGTTTCTGTTTGCCAGTACGATGCACCTTCTGCCTCATTAATGGGCCCAATTTCCTGTTGAACGTCCCATAATTTTCGAAACTGCCCGCACTCCCGAATAAACCTCAGGTAATGCAATTGTGGCGAAACAGGTTCAAAGCCGGGGAAATACAGGACCAGCCTGTCGCGACCGCCATCACTATTCTTATTCATATTTGAACCCTGAATACCGACTGTGGTGAAAAAAGCACTTTACGGAAACATCGGCAATTGTTCCAGACCCGTTGTTTCCTCGATGCCAAACATCACGTTGAAATTCTGCAAGGCTTGTCCGGCAGAGCCTTTTACCAGATTGTCGATGACGGCAATGACGATGGCGCGACCGGGAATTCTGTCGGCAAACACGCCGATACGACACTGGTTTGATCCACGCACATGCTGAGTGGCGGGATTGGTGTTCGGTGGCAATATGTGCATGAAGGGTTCTGTTTCATAGTGCGTGGCAAGTTTGTGGCGCAGATCATCAGCACTAACACCGTCAGCCAGTCTGACATGGCAGGTGACCAGTTCGCCCCGGCTCATGGGCACCAGATGCGGGGTAAAATTCACCACCACGTTATTCCCACCGACCCTGGTAAGTTCCTGTTCAATTTCAGGTGAGTGTCGATGAACAGCGACCCCATAGGCACTGAGGCCCTCGCCCGCTTCTGAAAACAGTGTATTCTGTTTTAACCCGCGCCCGGCACCAGTAACGCCCGATTTGGCATCGATAATGATATCGTCAGCTAAAATAACCTGACTGCCAAGCAAAGGAGAAAGCGCCAGCAGTACCGCGGTGGGATAACATCCCGGACAGGCAACCAGCCGGGTGCTTTTAATATCCTCACGGTTCAATTCCGTCAAACCATAGACGGCAGATTTCTGCAACTCCTGCGCCTGATGGGGCTTGCCGTAAGTCTGTTCGTAGGTCCGGGCATCACGCAGTCTGAAATCTGCCGACATATCGATAATTTTGACCGCATCCGGCAATTCAGAGATGATTTTTTGCGTGGTACCATGCGGCAGCCCGCACACCACCGCATCAATGGCAGAAAAATCGACTTCATCCAATGTGGTCAACCGTGGCAAATCCAGGCTGGCCAGATGCGGAAACACTTCCGCCATGTCCTTGCCTGCATGCGAATGGGCGGTTAAAGCGGTGATGTTAATATGGGGGTGGCGCGCAGCAAGACGGATAAAATCCGATCCCGTGTAGCCTGATGCACCCAACACACATGTATTTATTTTCTTGTCCATCATCTAAACACCCAAATTAAATTGATTTTCTTAAAACAGCCCAAACGAAAAAAGCGGAACCCAAAAGGCCCCGCTTTTTGTAATTCTCGTGAAATACGCGCCTAGCGTTTGGAGAACTGGAAGCTCTTGCGGGCTTTGGCCTTGCCGTATTTTTTTCGTTCGACAACGCGTGAGTCGCGAGTAAGAAACCCGCCTTTTTTCAACGCACCGCGAAGCTCAGGCTCATACAGTGTCAGGGCTTTGGAGACACCGTGACGCACCGCACCGGCCTGTCCCGATAATCCACCGCCGGACACCGTGCACCACACGTCATACTGGTTTTTGCGCTCAACACACTCAAACGGCTGTTGCAGCAACAGACGCAGAACCGGGCGGGCAAAATAGACCTCCTGCTCGCGCTTGTTGACAATGATCTTGCCGGAACCCGGTTTGATCCACACGCGGGCAACTGCATCTTTACGCTTTCCCGTGGCATAAGCCCGGCCTTGAGCGTCAAGTTTCTGCACATAAACAATCGGCGCTTCTTCGTCGCTGCCAATGGCCTCTTTCAAATCTTCTAAAGTTACATTTTCCTGATCAGCCACGGCTTAAGCTCTCCTGGTATTCTTCGGGTTCAAAGCCCCGACATCGGTTTTTTCGGGATTTTGCGCTTCATGAGGATGTTCTGATCCCGCATAAATACGCAGGTTTTTAAGCTGTTGGCGCGATAACGGCCCACCGGGCATCATGCGTGTCACTGCTTTTTCCAAAATCCGTTCGGGAAACTTGCCATCAAGGATCTGATGCGCCTTGCGTGATTTGATGCCGCCGGGATGGCCCGTATGCCAGAAGTATTCCTTGTCTTCACGCTTGTTGCCGGTAAAGGCAACTTTTTTGGCATTGATAACAACAATATTGTCGCCACAATCCATATGAGGCGTAAACGAAGGCTTGTGCTTGCCGCGCAAACGTTGCGCGATAAAAACAGCAAGCCGGCCGACCACGAGATCAGAAGCATCTATCAACAACCACTTTTTGTTGATATCGCTCGGTTTTGCAGAAAAAGTTTTCATAATTCCAGTTTTCAAATGCAGGGTTTAATGGGTGTGTGTTTGATCACTGTGTCATTGACCATAACAATTGGCGCGTTTTTATGCCGGAAACCAGCTCGCGTCAAGCACATAAATCAAAAAAACAGACAAAATTTCAACACCTTATCTATGCGGTATTATGATACCGTATATTATTTTGGCGGTATGGAGTAAGTGGCGGTAATGTGGGCGACAGGCTCATCCGTGCCAATTGAGAATATACTCATCTCGCCAATTGCCAGCCTGCGCCCCAGCTTCAACAACCTGCCCTCGGCAATGAGGTCGACCTGCCCCGGACGGTTGAGAAAATTGACATTGAGGCTGGTGGTAACCGCACTCGGCACCCGGCCAATACGCGCCAGCACCATGATCCACACAGTAAGGTCGCCCAAAGACATAATCGAAGGCCCGGAAAACGTACCACCCGGCCGCAAGTGGCGATCATGATATTTCAGGCGCACCAGGGTTTTGTCAAAATCCAGTGATTCAACAAAATACTGCTGTTCACCATTGGCATATAATTGCGGAAAAACCTCTAAAAGATAGACCTCCATTTCCGCAATGCTGAGAGCCTGATCAGATTTGTTCATATAATTCAGACATTGGTATAAATACCGCGAAATTTCTTGACCACAATGAGATAACAGCAATGTATATATGCCAACAGCACTCTTTTGCCAATCCGCATCCACTGAGGTCAAATTTACATGAGTGAACCTGCTCCCCTGCTGCTTAAAGAAACAGCGAACGGAATATTGCGACTAACACTCAATCGACCGCGCGTAGGCAATTGCCTTAGTCTGGCTCTGCTGAAACAGCTGACAGACGAAATTTCAGCCAGCGCGGACACCCCGGCCACAAGGGTTATAATAATTGCTGCCAGCGGTTCTTTGTTTTGTTCGGGTCACGACCTCAAGGAAATGACGGCAAGGCGCAGTGATGGCGACGCCGGACGCGAATTCTTTCAGGCCACTCTTGTCGCGTGTTGCACCCTAATGCAGGCCATTGTCGAATGCCCCCGGCCCGTTATTGCCGAAGTGCAAGGGCCCGCCCTGGCCGCCGGTGCACAACTGGTCGCCACTTGTGATTTAGCTATTGCATCGACAGAGGCGGGTTTTTGCCTGCCCGGTGTTGATATAGGTCTGTTTTGCTCAACTCCGATGGTGGCGGTGAGCCGTAATATTTCCCATAAACACACGATGGAGATGCTGCTTACCGGCGAAATGATTTCTGCCCAACGCGCCTGCGAAATGGGTCTGGTCAACCGTGTGATGTCCGCTGGTAATCTGAAGGCCGAGACTGAAGCTCTGGCACAAAAAATTGCATCAAAATCACCTGCCGTTCTCAAACTGGGTAAAAAAGCATTTTATCAGCAAGCCGATATGAGCCTGACTTCAGCCTATGAATTCACCACCTGCGTTATGATTGAAAATATGCTCAATGATGCAGCACAGGAAGGCATTGGTGCATTTTCAGAAAAACGCAAACCCGCCTGGCCGCAGGAATGATGTCTGATTTCAATCACGATACTTATAGTGACGATTATATCCGCGCCATTTTGCAGGATACTAAAACAATCGCCATGGTAGGCGCCAGCGCGCGCACCAGTCGTCCCAGCTATTTTGTTTTGAAATACCTGCTGCAAAAGGGCTTTAAGGTTATCCCCGTTAACCCGCGCGAGGCAGGCACCGAAATTCTGGGTCAGGAGACTTACGCCAGCCTTGCCGATGTCCCGGTTGGCGTTGATATGGTGGACATTTTCAGAAATTCACAAGCCGCCGATACCATTACCGATGAAGCCATCGCCATCAACGCGAAAATAATCTGGATGCAATTGAGTGTTCGTAATGATGAAGCCGCGCACCGGGCGCAAGCCGCAGGATTGAAAGTTGTCATGAACCGCTGCCCGAAAATAGAATACGGACGCCTTTCAGGTGAAATCAACTGGATGGGTGTGAATTCGCGCATCCTGTCGAGCAAAAAACCACATCTTACCGGCACCCGCGTCCAAAGCCTCGGGCTGGGTCGGACTAAAACCTGAGCTTTTAAAGGGCCTGACGCCACCCCCGTCATCAAGTCATGATTTAGCCACGTTTGAAACTGCTGGCCTGTTATTGTCAAGATTGCCTTACCATTTTGTGAACCAGCATGATCGCACCTTGATCAAGCGTGAATTACCTTTCCTGGTTTTCCTGTAACGCATTGATAAACATATATTTTCAATCCATCTGCGATGTGTTCAAACGTTACGTGCACTCGTACCGGATCATCCCTATCTTTACAGTAATCCGACGGATCGGACCAGCGTTATCGTCTCCAGAAAATGGAACCAGACGCTGTATTTTAAATGAAACAAAGGAACTGAAACAATGAACGCTCGTAAAATTACTCTGGTAGCCGCATCGGCCATGTTTATCTCCGGCATCGCAGCTCCTGCATTCGCCCAGGATCATG
Source organism: uncultured Hyphomicrobiales bacterium (assembly GCA_964625235.1). Classification (GTDB taxonomy): domain Bacteria; phylum Pseudomonadota; class Alphaproteobacteria; order Rhizobiales; family JAJFHR01; genus JAJFHR01. Next base: position 4,914 of record CAZVAZ010000031.1, on the reverse strand, counting down.
TTGATACAAATGAAGCGCTTTTTGCGCCCAAGACAACCATTCAGATTGAGCCTGTAGCCCATCCTCAGACTTTCACCAATACCCGGTCAAAGAAAAAGACATTAGCTGAAAAAGCGTTTGATCTATCCGACGGAAAATAGGCTCTCCCCACCTGTTTTCAAAACTGCCGGTGCTGTTAATTCAGCACCGGTTTTTTTATATTTCCCATAAAACGCACACTCATTTTGTTTCTGTACTGACATTTAGGCTCTTGTCAGCTAACCTGCTCGCCAAGTAAAACCGTTTTCATCGGTTTTGTTGGTTTTTGGTAAAGAGAAGGTTTTGACATGAGTGATACTAAATCCCCCGGCTTTGACACGCTTGCCATTCACGCAGGCGCCCATCCCGATCCGACAACCGGTGCGCGCGCAACACCCATTTACCAGACCACATCCTTTGTCTTTGACGATGTTGATCACGCCGCCTCGCTGTTCGGGCTGCAGGCATTCGGTAATATCTATACCAGGATTACAAATCCGACCACTGCGGTTCTCGAGGAAAAACTGGCAGCTCTTGAAGGCGGCACAGCAGCACTTGGCGTTGCATCGGGCCACGCTGCGCAACTGCTGATTTTTCACACTCTGCTGTCACCGGGCGATGAGTTTATTGCCGCGCGTCAGCTTTATGGCGGCTCCATCAATCAGTTCAATCATTCCTTCAAGCAGTTTGGCTGGAACGTGGCCTGGGCCGATAGTGATGATATCTCATCATTTGAAAAAGCAATCGGCCCCAAAACCAAGGCTATCTTTGTTGAATCAATAGCCAACCCCGGCGGTCGCGTCACTGATCTTGAGGCCATTGCAAAAATAGCCAAAAAAGCCGGTGTTCCCCTCATTGTCGACAACACTCTTGCGACCCCATACCTGTGTAAACCGATTGAATTCGGTGCTGATATTGTCGTTCATTCACTCACCAAGTTTCTCGGCGGCCATGGCAACTCCATGGGTGGTGCCATCGTTGATGCCGGTACATTTGACTGGTCTGCCAGTGATCGCTATCCGATCATGTCACAACCATGCGCCAGCTATAACGGCCTCAAAATTCACGAAACTTTTGGCAACTTCGCCTTTGCCATTGCCTGTCGCGTACTGGGATTGCGCGATCTCGGCCCCGCTATTTCGCCGACCAATTCATTCAACATCCTCACCGGCATGGAAACGTTGAGCCTGCGTATGCAACGCCATTGTGACAATGCCCAGAAGGTTGCGGAATATCTGCAGTCTCATGACAAAGTCTCCTGGGTGAGTTATGCCGGTCTTGTCGGTGACAGCGATCATGCGCTGGCACAGAAATACTGCCCCAAGGGTGCCGGAGCGGTTTTAACCTTTGGCGTCAGTGGCGGTTATGAAGCCGGTATCGCGATGGTAAGCAAGGTTGAATTATTCTCGCATCTGGCCAATATCGGCGACACGCGCAGCCTGATCATTCACCCCTCGTCCACAACCCATCGGCAATTAACCGAAGATCAACAAACCGCTGCGGGTGCCGGAGCCGACGTTGTGCGTCTGTCCGTCGGCATTGAAAGTGTTGAAGATCTCATTGCTGATCTTGATCAGGCACTGGGGTAAGAACGGCCCGTTTGAGGCAGTGCAGGTGATATATGGCGGCAGTAAACAAGACAAGTGCGCCTGATTGATGCGCAATAGCCAGATCCAGAGGCACAACCGACAGCAGTGCCCAGATGCCTAAAAACACCTGCACCACCATGGTGGCAACCAGTATCAGGGTTGATGCCTTGACGTGTTTTTGCGGTGCTGCCTTGAACACCTGCAGTGCCTGATAGAGCACCAGCAACACAATGAAATAGGCCGCAATACGGTGATCGAACTGCACAGTCGCGATATTCTCAAAGAAATTGAGAATGACCGGGGATTGGTCCAGCAATCCCTCCGGCACCCAGTTTCCGTCCATCAGCGGCCACGTGTTATATGAGCGTCCTGCATGAATACCGGCAACCAGAGCACCAAGAAATATCTGTATAAAAACCGCAACAACAATGAAAAACGCCAAGCGCGTGTTGCCGGTGCTGTCGGCAGTGTCAGGGTTGCGATTGCCAAGACGTAAAAACGTCCAGAAGACCATACCAAACAGTAAAACGGCCAACCCCAAGTGTGATGCCAGGCGATACTGACTGACATCAACCCGGTCAACCAGGCCACTTTTCACCATATACCAGCCCAGTGCTCCCTGCAGACCACCAAGAATGAAAATGATAATCAGGCGGCCCGCCAGCTGCCGGTCGAAAGCTTTTTTCATCCAGAAGAAAACAAACGGGACAAAAAACACTATGCCAATGAAACGACCTAAAAACCGATGCCCCCACTCCCACCAGTAAATTGATTTAAAGGCCGCCATATCCATGCCCTTGTTGACCAGCTGGTATTCCGGGATTTGACGATACTTGTCAAAGGCTGTCTGCCACGCTTCATCGCTTAGGGGCGGCAGGGTGCCGCTGATCAACTGCCATTCGGTAATCGACAACCCGCTGTCCGTCAGCCGCGTCAGGCCGCCAACGACAAAAATGGCGGAAATCAAAGCTGCAACGATAATCAGCCAGACACGCACAGCAAAATGATAACGCTGCCGGTTATCGCCGGTCGCGTCACCTGGCAGTTGATTTGCAAGAGTACCCTGTAGCGGCATCCGTTTTGACCTTCCTGTTGAACACAGGAACAATCACGATCGCGCTAAAAAATCAACCTCAGGCCGCATTGACCTTGTTGAATTTATTGTAAAGAACAAACGGCGCACCGCTCATATAAAGATCAATGTATTTAATTTGCTGATAGCTGCCATTGAGTGAAACCCGCGGCAGAGCGTGCAGATGATCGCTGTGCTCCGGGTAAATCATACCCTTACGGGTGGTCACCGCCGCCTCAAATCCAACCTCTTTGGCGAGATTGAATTCACGTTGTCCTGCTGTTGTTTCATCACCATAAGGATAACAGAAAAACTTAGGGTTCTCGCCAATTTCCTTGGCGATCCTTTCCCGGCTTTCCGTCATTTCAAAACCTGCATCCTGGCGTGACAACTCCTTTAGACACGGATGGGTTATCGTATGTGCACCGATGGTTACGAGGTCATCCTCATTCAGCTTGCGCACATCATCCCAGCCCATCGCCAGTTTGCGGCACAAGGCGTTGGTATCAATGTGATAGCGTTGTGCCAGTTGTGCGACAGTATGGCGCAACTGAATTTCATTGCTGCCGCGCAATGCCCAGTAGATATGATCCCAGCTTTGTTTCTTGTTTTCGATAGACGATGTGTCGAACCCGGCAAGCCGGTCTTCCAGAACAATTTCAACTCTGTCGTTTTCCCTGATTGCCTGTTCCAGTATCAGCCACCACAGACACGCCTTGCCATCAATAATGTCGGTGGTAACAAACACGGTGAAGGGGCAGTCATATTTTCTAAAAACCGGCCAGGCGTATTCAAAATTGTCCTTGTAGCCATCATCGATGGTAAATGCGGCAAAGCGGGAAGATGTATCTCCCTGTTTAATTCTTGAAACAGCCTCACCCAAAGACAACAGATCAAACTTTTCTTCAACAAGGTAGCGGACAACCTCGTCCAGAAACGCATCCGTAATCCCCAAAGGTCCATTGGGATTAAACTTGTTTTCCTGATCACCATCGGCGCCCGGGTGAATGTGATGAAGATTGAAAATGGCTCCGCTGCACTTCCACAGGGCTGCCATCACCCGGTGTGTGCGCGTGTAATACAATGTTTCGAGACCGGCTTTAAAAGCTCTGGTTCTCAGATCAACCATCAATCAATATACCATTTCGCAAAGAAACATAAGAGTTTGCAGCCTGTTCGGCGCACAAATTCCAAGCACTTATGATGTATGATGTCAGAAACTTATTGAGGATTGCTTGATGAAATAGTAAAAAAATTTATCAGGCGGCGGTGTCGCGACCAAACAGTTTCAGCGATTTCAGGGCATCAATAGCACTTTTGTTCTCCACACTGACGATGCCAAGCAATCCATCGCCAGAACGCTCAAACACCTGCCGCACCAGATCACCGACAACATCTTCGGTCTCGCTATTGGCCATAAATACAATATTACAATCATTTGACGGCACCAGCGACCACATCGGCGCACCGGGATAAGCCATTCCACCATCAATAATGACGTAATCATAGGCATGAGCAAATGCGTCTACTACAGCATCAAGCCGCATATCAACATCATCGCCTGCGCTAAATTCCGTCCTCTCACCGGCAGAAATGATATGAGCCGAGGAATGGGTGTCCTGGATAACCACATCGGTAAACTGAACTGAACCGGTGATGAGATCGGCTATTCCGTCAAAAGCCATCAGATTGAGGGAACGAGAGAGGTTCTGCATCTGAAAATCAGCATCGATCAACAAAACCGAATGATCCTCCGCCGATAGTTTCCGGGCCAGAGCCAGGGCGGCCATTGATTTGTCAAAATTGTGCATATTTGACATGGTCAGAATTTTGCACCCCCTGCCAACAGGTTGCGCAGAAGAAATGAAATCCTGAATACTTACAATGCCTTGGCGGTAGTTTTTATCGTCTAAAATGACCCGCCTTAACACTGTTTCAATTTCAATCTGCTGTTGATTCTGATGCAAAATCACCGGCAGTTCCGCAATCACCGAAACCTCAATTGGCATGTCATCTGACACTTCGCTTTCAACGGGTGGAGTGGGGTTTTCGAAAGCTGCAAAATATCCGTCTCTACCCGTAGCTCTGCTGGCCTCATATGCCAGGCCAGCTGCTTCACGCGGCAACGGCACAGGTCCGGCAAACCGGTCTGTTTGAACTTTTCCGGCAGTCGCCGATGTCGGGCTGATTGAAAAAATTTCCAGCAAAAAGGCAATCATGACACCAAGCACCAGA
>CAZVAZ010000030.1:0-17265 GCA_964625235.1 uncultured Hyphomicrobiales bacterium | reverse complement strand
AAAACTGTTCGGCAAGGAGTTTGCCGTAAATTGGGGCAATTATTCGACCGATTGTGAAAATTATCCGTTTTAAGAATTGAATGTTTGCTTGCCAATCAATTGCGCACTGCCTAAAAGGATAAAGTTAAGAGATTCAGTTCTTCTGGTTATGCAGTAGTGGTGTTTGGTTATTCCCTTGTTGGAATGAGGCTGAAATTGGATGGGGAACGCTTGTTGCCTCATTAATTGCGCCAGCCACCTAGCACTTAATTCAGTGCTTTTTAAACATTCTTATCGCCTGACTATGAGAGCGGTTTATGAATTTGCGTCTGTGTAGCGCCTGCCGTGTTTTAACCAACGGCACTTGCGATGAGCGCAATTTTTGACCGAATCAGTATGTTGATTCTATACACTCTGATTCGGATTTTAGATTACCGGCACCCTCAAAAATTCAGAGGCCTTACCGGTGCAAGCGAACCAAATACGTCCGATTAGAACAGGACAAGGTTTAAATTAATGTATCGAACGCGTTCGAAAGATTGGCTTTTGCAAGCTCCCGTTAATGAGCTCAGCCAGGCTGTAATACACAATAAAGCCCATAAGGACTGTGTCCCGGCTTTTCGAAATCGTGCGCGTTCTGTGTCACCTCACCTCATATTATCCGGCGCCCTTGCCGATAAATTGCCTGCTCTGCACAGTGAATACACAGCAGAGTACATTCGGCATGCCAGGGCCCGTGGAGAACCCTATTTATGGCTAACAAGATGCTTATTGATGCCACGCATCCCGAGGAAACCCGGGTTGTTGTGGTACGTGGAAACCGTGTTGAAGAATTTGATTTTGAATCCGCTGCCCGAAAGCAGCTGAAAGGAAATATCTATCTCGCCAAAGTGACCCGGGTGGAACCGTCACTTCAGGCGGCTTTTGTCGAATATGGCGGCAACCGCCACGGATTTCTGGCTTTCAACGAAATACATCCCGATTATTACCAGATACCGGTTTCTGACCGGCAGATTCTGCTTGAACAGGAAGCCGCTGATCAGATTGCCGACGATGGCGATAACGGCGATAGCGATGAAGATGAAAATGTCACCGATGACGCCCAGGAGGCTGCTGAAGCGGACCTGGATGAAAAAGATGCAGACGAAGACAACGTCGAACCTGAAATAGAAGCTGACGGCGGCGATGATGCTCCTGAGGAAAGCGATGATACTGACGGCGATGACAGTGAAGACGAGGATGTTGATACTGTCGGTGCGGAAGATGCTCTGGAAGAAGTACCAGAGCGCAAAAGACGCAGAGTGCGGTCCTATAAAATTCAGGAAGTCATCAAGCGTCGGCAAATCATTCTCATTCAGGTTGTCAAAGAAGAGCGCGGCAACAAGGGTGCTGCCCTGACGACGTATTTGTCTTTGGCCGGGCGCTATTGCGTGCTCATGCCCAATACCGCACGTGGTGGTGGTATCTCGCGTAAAATCACCAATATATCAGATCGCAAACGGCTGAAAGAAATAGCCACCAATCTCGACGTTGCCGAGGGTATGGGGCTGATTGTGCGCACGGCGGGCGCAAACCGGACCAAGGCTGAAATCAAGCGCGATTATGAATATCTGTTGCGCCTGTGGGAAAATGTGCGCGATCTGACACTGGAATCAAGTGCACCCAATCTGGTCTATGAAGAAGGCAGCCTGATCAAACGCTCTATCCGCGATTTGTATTCCAAGGATGTCGACAGCATCACCATTGATGGCGAGGCAGCTTACAAGGAAGCCAAGGATTTCATGCGCATGTTGATGCCGAGCCATGCCAAGAACGTCAAGCTGTACAAAGGCACAGAAGCTTTGTTCATGAACCAGCAGGTTGAAAAGCAACTCGATAATATGCTCAACCCGCAGGTCACCCTGAAATCCGGCGGCTATCTTGTTATTAACCAGACCGAAGCTCTGGTGGCGATTGATGTCAACTCGGGCAGATCTACGCGCGAGCGCAATATTGAAAATACCGCCCTGTCAACAAACCTTGAAGCCGCTGCCGAAGTCGCCCGTCAGTTGCGCCTGCGCGATCTTGCCGGTCTGGTGGTTATCGATTTTATTGACATGGAAGAAAACCGCAACAACCGGGCGGTGGAACGAAAACTGAAGGAATGCCTGCGCGGTGATCGCGCCCGCATCCAGATTGGCCGCATCAGCCATTTCGGTCTGTTGGAAATGTCGCGCCAGCGCCTGCGTTCAGGCGTTCTAGAAGGCTCCACCAAACCGTGTTCTCTGTGTCAGGGCCAGGGTTTTGTTCGCTCGGTTGAAAGTGCAGCCTTGCATATTTTACGCGGCATTGAGGAATATATTCTCAACGGCAACAAGCAAAATCTGATTGTGGCCACCACCAGCGAAGTGGCTTTTTATATTCTCAATCAAAAGCGCGATAATCTACTGTCGATTGAGAACACTTACTCTGTCTCTTTATTGCTGGAAATCGACGAAGCACTTTTGGGCGATAATTACACCATTCGCCATAGTGCCGGTGGACCCGTCGTCAAAGCACCTCAAAGCACCGCTGCTCAGGCGGGAGCGGCTCTTGCGGAAGATGGATCGAAAGAAGACCAGCCACGCAAACGCCGGCGGCGCAGGCGTGGACGCAAAGATCGCAATGGCACAGCCCAGGAAGGTATTTCCCAGGACAATGCAGCCGAGGCGAATGCTGATGAAGATAGTCAGCCGGAGACCGCAAAAACTGAAAACCCGGAAACAGCATCGACAGAAGATGGCGATGGTGAACCACAGCGCTCCAAGCGCCGCAGAGGCCGTCGTGGTGGTAGAAAACGGCGTGAACGTCAGGAAAACAATGAGGCACAAACAACGGAGAACTCTGAAGTTGTTGTAGCTGAAAGTGACAGTGCGGTACCTGCTGAAGGCGCTACGGTCGAAAACCCTGTGCCTGACGAAACCGTTTCAACTGCACCCGATAGCGAAAACACTGCTGAAAAACCCAAACGCACCCGGCGCCGCGCTGCTGCAAAAGACAGCAAGGCAAAGCCTGCCCGGGTTAAAAAATCTGATGAAATCGTAAAACCCTCTGATCCTGAAGCCGAGGTGGCGGAGGCATCCGAGACAGAAGAAAAACCCGCACCAAAACGACCACGGCGGCGCACCCGCAGCAAGAAGGTTGACGATGGTGCAGAAGCATCTGCGGGTTCAGAACAAAGCCCTGCCCAGGCCAACGGCTCTGAGGAAAGCTCAGCTGTGCCCAAAGTTGAGGCCCAGCCTGAAGCAGTAACCACCGCACCGGTTGAGACAGCTGTGGAACCTGCAGCCAAACCTAAAAGAGGCTGGTGGCAACGGCGAATTTCGGGAGAATAAGAACAGAGCCCATTAACCGCATTGTCATTTGAGCCGGTCACAATACTGCCGAAATATGAGTATATTTTCTGACCCGTTCATTGATTTTGGAAAACCATGACCCGCAGATTTCCAGCCCTGATATCAACGATAAAACTGGCTGTTTTTGCCGCTATTATCAGCGCGCAGGTTATTGTTTTACCCGTAAGCACGGCGCGGGCATCGGAAGCGGCCATGCTGATTTTCGATGCCTCTCGCTCCATGAAGGGGAAAATTGATGGACAAACCCGGATAAGCATAGCCCGGGATGTTTTGGGCAAAGCCTTTGTGCGTTATGAAGCCAGCTTGAAACTTGGCATCATGGCCTACGGCAGCCGCTCGTCTTCCAATTGCCGCGATATCAGATATATCAGACCGGCCGGGCGCATAAAAACCGCTTCTTACAAGTGGGCGATCAAACGCATACGGCCGCGCGGGAAAACACCCATTGCTCTTGCGATTCGCGCAGGCGCAAACCGGCTCGATTACAAAAACAAAAAAACCACCCTGATTTTAATGAGTGACGGTCTTGACAATTGTAAGGGTAATCCTTGTGCTGTCGCCAGAGAACTTGAGGAAACCGCTAATTTCCTCACCATACATGTCATAGCATTTTCGGTGCCGAAAGAAGACCTTCCAGGTCTGTCCTGCATTGCAGGCAATACTGGCGGCAGGTTTTTTACCGCCGACAATGGTGCGGAACTTGAGGTGGCATTTGATAATATTGTTGCGGAAATTTCAAATACCGGCATCCCGGATATTGTTACCGCATCATCGCAAAATTCGGTGGAGGAAGATAAACTGGAAGCCGTTAAGGCCGACGCTGATGTTGAGACAAGAAAACTGCTGGAGGCGATGCAGGAGCGCGCACGGCAAAATGCAGAAATAGAGAATCTGAACTCACTTGAGGGACGCACCACAAGAACTATCGGCACGGGAAAAATCATCACAATCGAACCTTCCAATCGCAGTGAAATTACCGATGGTTTGCTTGAAAACCCCATGAAGCCCGATATCCTGCTGATGACCAAGGATGCGAAAAAAGGCTCTGAAGGCCTGGGACTTGTGGCAAAACTGGCCTCAGGTTCTCCGCCACTGGAGACCAATATCAAATGGGAAATTTACAATTTTCTGAAATCGTCAGATGGCAACAGATCGCAGATTTTAACGTCGGAAGTTGCCCAGCCGACGCTGCCCCTGTCGCCGGGGAAATATATCGTGCGCGCTGTTTTTGGCGTTTCGTCCACCGCCAAAGTCATCACTATTTCGCCCGCACAGATTACGGACGCGACCTTTATTCTGAATACCGGCGGTATCCGCGTTAAACCTGTGCTGATTGCCGGTGAACCACCTGCCGGTAAAATGCCGCAGCAGTGGATTTATCTCAGCCCGTCACCGGCAAGCTCCTCTCCTCCCCAACTTGTCGCCACCGCCAATGATCCAAATGAAATTCATCAACTTAGCGCAGGAACCTATGAACTCATCAGCAAATTCGGCACCGCCAATGCAGTTGTAAAAACCAACGTGACAATTTCTCCGGGCCTTTTGACCGAAGTTGAAATAAGCCACAAGGCCGGCATTGTTCAGTTCAAGCTGTTCAAAAAATGGCGCGGCGGCGAGGAGTTAACCGGCGCCAGCTGGAAGTTGTTTGATGATGAAGGCAATGAAGTTGCCAGCAACCTTACCGCTGGTTCCGGCGAAATCATCGCGCCGGGCCGCTATAAGGTAACGGCCCTTTATAATGACAACACGTATACCAAGATGTTCAACATCAGACCCGGCCGAAAAAAACTGATCCAGGTTGTGGCGAAGTAAGAAGTTACCAGAAAAGTGATGTTCTTTAAAAACGTTCAAGAGTCACTGGCTGAAATTTTTGCTCACCTTATTTAAAAGTGTGCAAAGGTTGCAACGTGAAAAAACATCTTCGACCAATTTTTCGGTTTTTCGACGATCCTGCACCACGATTTGGACTGATCGCGTTGGTTGCTGCCTTGCTGATCTGGTTCGGCCTCTACTTTTCCAGCGCATCTCTGCGCGACGGGGTTTGGGCTAATCTATTCGTCGAATTTGGCGGTGCGGTTTTTGATATTCTGATCTTCGGTGTCTTCCTTACCGCTGTAATGTCTTATTTCAATCGCAAACAGGAGATCGCACGACAACACGAAATCATTGAAGATTATAAACGCTGGGACAGCGAAGAAGCGCGTTTTCGCCTCGCTGGTGCCATTCGACGTTTGAACAGAAAAGGCGAAACTGCCGTAAATCTTTCCGGTGTCCGGCTGTCGGACTTTTCCTTCTCTAAAAATGGTATCGGCAGCCTTTCTGGTTCAACGCTCTATGATGGCACCTGGGGCGAACCTCTTGCTGAGAGTGCGGTGAAACTCAATAAGGTCGAGTTTGATTATGTCGATTGTCAATCAGTTCAGTTTTCACCATTCAATCCCCTTAGCGGTTTAGGTAACATTACATCGTCATTTGCAGACTTCCTCGATTGCGAATTTTTCAATGCAGACCTTAGAAACGCCATTTTCAATGGCGCTGTTTTGGCATGGTCCGCGCCGCCACCTGATACTCATTTTGAGCATATCGACGACGAGGAGAATGGAGCTCCCATTATCGCACAAAAAAGCTATGGACCATTCGACGGAGCCAACTTGGCTGGTACTTCTTTTGCCAACGTCGTTTTCGATAATGCCGATTTCCGCGGCGCTAAAAACATTCTTGATGCAAACTTTTCTGGTGCAAAAGGCTTGGATAATGCAGAATTTGATGGCAATGACATAAAGCAGGCTGTCTTGTCCAAAGCCAATGAGAAACCGCTCGAGAAGTGATCATGATTTTACAGATTACGAACCCCTCCTTCTCCGTCATCCCCGGGCTTGTCCCGGGGATGACGGAGAAGGCAGGGGTTTTAATCCTATACAAAACAACGCGTATTAAATTTTTCGCGCCAAATCCGGTGGGGTAGCTTCTGCCACCAAAGCCGCAATCGCTTCCTCCAGCCCAGCCGTATTTTGATCGCGCGAACCTAACCGGCGGATGTTTACACTGCGTTCTTCTATTTCGCGTTTTCCTACCGCGAAGATGACCGGCACCTTGGCTAAAGAGTGTTCGCGCACCTTGTAGTTGATTTTTTCGTTGCGCGTGTCGGCTGAGGCCTGCAGGCCTGCTTTTTTCAGCAGCTCCAGCACTTCGTGGGCATAGTCATTGGCTTCAGATGTAATCGATGTGACCACAACCTGATGCGGCGATAGCCACAGGGGGAAATGACCGGCGTGATTTTCAATCAAGATGCCGGTAAAGCGTTCGAGTGAGCCGAACATGGCGCGATGGAGCATCACCGGGCGGTGTTTGGCACCGTCTGTGTCAATGTAAAACGCATCCAGTCGCTCGGGCAGATTAAAGTCCGCCTGAAGCGTGCCGCATTGCCATTCGCGGCCAATGGCATCGCGCAGGACATAGTCCAGTTTAGGGCCGTAAAAGGCACCGTCACCGGGGTTATATTCAAACTTCTGACCGGTGGCCTCTCCGGCATGGCGCAGGGCTGCTTCGGCCTTGTCCCAGACCGCATCCGAGCCGACGCGCTTTTCCGGGCGGTCGGAGAATTTAATGATTATCTCTTCGAAGCCGAAATCCTTGTAGATCGACAGGATCAGGTCGTTGACCTTGACCGCTTCTGCCGTGATCTGGTCTTCGGTGCAGAAAATATGGGCATCATCTTGCGTGAATCCGCGCACCCGGAACAATCCGTGCAAGGCCCCTGAAGGTTCATAGCGATGGACAATGCCGAATTCCGAGATTTTCATCGGCAAATCGCGGTAGGACTTGAGACCGTTTTTGAACACCTGGACGTGACCGGGACAGTTCATCGGTTTGAGTGCAAAAACCCGGTGGTCTTCGGTCTGGGTGATGAACATGTTCTCGTGGTACTTATCCCAGTGGCCCGAGGCTTCCCACAACGAGCGGTCAAGGATTTGCGGCGTATTGACTTCGATATAACCGGCCTCGTCCTGACGGCGGCGCATATAGTTGATGAGCGATTGAAACAGCTTCCAGCCTTTGGCGTGCCAGAACACCACGCCGGGGCCTTCATCTTGAAAGTGAAACAGGTCCATCTCGCGGCCAAGCTTGCGATGGTCACGCTTTTCGGCTTCTTCGAGCATGTGCAAATAAGCTTTAAGGTCTTCGTCGCTGGCCCAGGCGGTGCCGTAAATACGTTGTAACATGGCGTTGTTACTATCGCCGCGCCAATAGGCACCGGCGAGCTTTAGCAGTTTGAAGCCCGAGCCGATTTTGCCAGTGGACGGCATGTGCGGTCCGCGGCACATATCGAGCCATTTGCCCTGGCGGTAGATTTTAACGTCCTCGCCATCGGGAATGGCATCGAGCAATTCGGCCTTGTAATCCTCGCCCTGCTCGAGGAAAAAGCTACGGGTTTCATCGCGTTCCCACACTTCCTTGGTAAACTTGTCATTGCGCTTGATGATAAAGCGCATTTTTGCTTCGATCTTTTCCAGGTCTTCCGGCCTGAAGGGCTCATCGCGGGCGAAATCATAATAAAAGCCGTTTTCAATCACCGGGCCGATGGTAACCTGGGTGCCCGGAAACAACTCCTGCACCGCTTCGGCCATCACATGGGCGCAATCATGGCGGATCAGCTCCAAAGCTGCCTCATCTTCGCGCATGACAAGCTCGACAGCAGCATCGCGCTCAATCATATCGCTGAGATCGCACAATTCACCATCCAGCTTGATGGCCACGGCTTTTTTGGAAAGTGATTTTGAAATCGAAGCAGCCAGTTCGAGGCCGCTTAAAGGGTTGTCATAACGACGGCTGGCACCATCAGGAAAAGTAATATTGATCATAGTGTTCCCCACTCACTGCCTACAATGCAGGTAAGGTTAGATATTAAAGAACCCTCCACTTCGTCATCCTCGGGCTTGACCCGGGGATCCATAGCGCAGTTTCGTGCAAAAACAACAAACTGTCATTTCGCCGAAAGCTCAGAGGAATGGATCCCCGGGTCAAGCCCGAGGATGACGCAGAGAGGAACGCAAGTTTTTTATTCCATAGTCAGGTCGATGAATCACCATCAGACTCAACATCCAAGTGTTTACCGCTCCAGCGGCCATATTTCCAGAACAAAAACCCGTGATTTTCAAGTTTCTCCGGCACCGGGTCATAGCCATGACTGCCAAGCGGATTACACCGGGTGATACGCGAGATCGCCAGAATACCCCCGCGCCAGCCCCCATGACGCTCCAGCGCATCAGTTGCATATTCCGAACAGGTGGGCAAATGCCGGCAGGTGCGGCCAATGAATGCCGACAGGGTGAGTTGGTAAGCGCGGATGAAGCCCTGGGCTATTTTTACGGGTATGGACATGGTTTTGGATTTATACCCGGTCTTCAGCCGACATGCGAGATTATATCTCTTTCTTATGCTTCAGAATCTTACGCATGTGTTTGTTGAGAGGCCTTTCTTGCGCAATGTCCTGAAAAGATGTGCCCTTGCTCTCAAAGACCCGATGAAGGTTCGAAGCCCAGCAATTCAAAGACCATCTTGCCCTCCACGTTGAATTTTTGCACGGCTTTGCCGTTACGTACCACCGTCAAGCAGCGATAACGACCTTTGTCTGCCGCCATAGATACGCAAATCTGATTGTTGTCCGTGATTGCATAGGCACCGGATCCCTGCCAACCTCCATTTGTCAATTCACCCTGCAAAACATTGCTTGGATCATAGTAAAATCGAAACATTTTTTTACCCATTTTGGCGGTCACGACTTTACCGACCATTAGCTTGGCGATGGCATTCGCCTTCAACACTTCGCCGCCGTTTTTAACTGCTGTTTCCAAGGCCGTTCCAGCAATTGCAGTGTGACTGATAAAGATAAATGCAATGGCCGTCGTCAAAGATTTAGTAAGTGGCATTTTAATTCTCCTAGTTTAAGTTTAGTTCAGTGTTTAGACGCCTGTCGATGAAGCGTAACTAAAGGGTTCCGCCCGAATAAACTTGATAAATAACTGACATTTTATGATATTGATCTGACAAATCAGGAAGATGTTGTACCTCTGATGTACTATTTTGAAGAATTTCAGTTTGATCCGTCCGGCGGCGGTTTGACGCGACAGGACGAGCCGGTTGCCTTGGAACCACAGGCCATCCGTCTGCTGGAATTTCTGATTCAACATTGCGACCGGATCGTCAGCAAAGACGAACTGGTTGAGGAAATTTGGGAAGGGCGCGCCATCACGGATGCCGCGCTCAACACGCGTATTCGCGCAGTCCGGCGAGCCTTGATTGACACCGCAACAACGCCTCGTTTCATCAAGACCTTTCCCAAACGGGGCTTTCAGTTCGTTGCACCTGTATCGATCGTAGATACATCTGTTGGCACCCCAAAGGCCCACCCGCGGCGGCATTTGATCGCCGTTGTGTTGGTTGTGGCGGCAACTTTTATTGTCTTAGGACTGGTGTTATTTGCGAACAGGCAAATAGATCCTGTCGCCGACAAACCCTCTTTGGCTGTGCTGCAATTTGAAAACCTCGGTGGGCAAAATTCAGCGCAATATTTCGTTGACGGGTTGACCGATGACTTGATTGCTAAATTGTCCCGCTATCAAGAGTTGTTTGTAATCTCTCGCGCGACGATATTTTCCTACGCGGGCAAAACCGCAAACCCGGTTGAAATCGCACGTGAATTAGGGGTTGGCTATGTGGTGCGTGGAAGTGTGCGTCTTGACGGCGGTCAGATTCGGGTCAGCGGCGAACTTATAGACATCAATGCTGGGGAAACGATTTGGGCTGAGACTTTTGACCGTAAACTTACGGATATTTTCAACGTTCAAGATGAAGTCAGCCAAGCGATTGCGGGTCGTTTGCTCCCGGAAATTTATCAGGCAGACACCAGGCGCTTGAGCGACAAACCTACAGAAGACATGGGCGCATGGGATTTATTTTTGCGCGGACGCGACCGACAGGCTACTTATTCAAAGACCGCACAAAAAGAGGCCGTGAAATTCGCGCTGCAGGCGATTGACCGCGACCCTGAATTTGCTGCAGCCCACAGCTTGCTGGCCCGTGCTCTGGGGACTATGTTCTTTTTCCAGTGGGCAGAGAACCCACAGGATACACTGGTTTCTGCAACAGAGGCAGCTAAACGTGCAATCAAGCTGGATGACCGCGATGCGCAGGCTTATGCGGCATTGGGGTACCTTTATCGCTTCACCGGGAAAGCCGATTTAGCCATTGCAAATCTCGAACGCGCAGCGATGCTCAATCCTAATGATGCCCGCATCAGGCTGGAATTGGCACATACTTTGGATTGGTTCCGATTTCAAAAACGCGCACTGCCCCAAATCGAAATGGCCCTCAAACTCAGCCCCCGCGATCCGCTTTTGCAGAACATGTACTTTTACAAAGGCCATATCTTGTTCCACCTTGGTCGCCATGCAGAAGCGCTCGAAGCAGCGCGCCAATTGGGAACGGTGGCAACAAGTAAAACCTGGCGCGTCTTCTATCATTTATTGCGCGCGGCAAACCTTATTGAACTTAATCGACAACCCGAAGCTAAAGCAGCTATCGATGCAGCGCTTGCCATAAATCCAAATCTGTCTATCTCAGCAATGCGCCTACAATTTGCAGGATCGCGAAATCATCCTGAAAATCGCAGAGTTTGGCTGAAAAGTCTGAAAAAGGCTGGATTGCCTGGTTAATGCACCGAGGTATTCGCGATCAATATCGATCGCGCGACATAAAGTTTGTCGGGTTCAAATCCGATGTTGGCATATGATTTCTACTCCCCCGCCTGCCGCTGTTCAATCTGACTGATCGCATCCTCTACCGCATCGAACGTCAGCAACGTGGACGCGTGGCGGGCTTTGAAGTCTCTTACGGGTTCGAGGATTTCGAGGTCTTTCCATTTGCCTGTTGGGGCGTTGCCGTTTTCCTGCAGCATGGCGCGCATTTGTGTGCCTACGGCTCTGAGTTCTTCTGCCGTGGAGCCGATGACATGGGCAGCCATAATTGAGGACGATGCCTGGCCCAGTGCGCAGGCTTTTACTTCCTGGCCGAAGGCTGTTATCACGCCGTCTTTCATGCACAGGTCGACGATTACCCGGCTGCCGCACAGCTTTGAGTAGGCCTTGGACGAGGCGTCGGGGTTGTCCAGCCTTTGGGTGAGCGGTATATTGCCAGCCAGTTGCAGGATTCGCTTATTGTAAACATCATTGAGCATTATAATTTACTATATACGGACTAGAATTGGATTGTTGAAGGATTAATCGTTTCAAAACCCGTAAAATTTTTCTGCAAATCCCGAGGTATTTGTTGACATTGCCGAAAAACTGGTGAAATCCAACCTGCAAGCTTTTAAGCCTCTTTGTTAAACCGGTGAAAAAATGGATGCTATTTTGAAAAAAGACTCTGGGCTCAAACTGGACGGTGTTAAACGCCCCAGCCGCGAAGAGGCGGAAGAAGCCGTGCGCACGCTCATTGCCTGGGCCGGTGATGATCCGACACGTGAAGGCCTGCTCGATACGCCCAAGCGCGTTGTTAATGCCTATAGCGAGTTTTTCTCCGGCTATAATGAAGATCCAACCGCGGTTTTGTCGCGGGTGTTTGAAGATGTCAAAGGCTATGATGATATTGTCATGCTGCGCGACATTGATGTGGTTTCGCACTGCGAACATCATATTATTCCGTTCATCGGCGTTGCCCACATTGCGTATTATCCCAGCGACGCCGTTGTCGGCATTTCCAAACTTGCCCGGGTGGTTGATATTTATGCCCACCGCATGCAGACCCAGGAAACCATGACGGCGCAGATTGCCGAGACCATTGACAAGGCGCTCAAACCACACGGCACCGCTGTGATGATTGACGCTGTGCACCAGTGCATGTCAATTCGTGGTGTTAAGAAAAAAGATGTGTCAACGATTACAACGCAGTTCACTGGTGTGTTTAAACAACGCCCTGAGCTTCAGGAGCGTTTTATCAAGCTCATCAGGGGTTAGGATTTTTCAAGATGGCTGTGTTCGCCAAACGTCTAAGCGTTGAGCAGGTTGAAGAAGGTTTCGACCTCGCGCCCAAGTTCGATGCTGACGGTCTGTTGCCGGTTGTCACCACCAGTGCGCAAACCGGTGACGTGCTTATGTTGGGCTATATGAATTCAGAAGCGCTGGAGCGCACGATTGAGACCGGCGAAGCGCATTACTGGAGCCGCTCACGCCAATGTTTATGGCACAAGGGTGCAACCAGCGGTCTGGTGCAGAAAATCGTCGATATCAGAGTGGATGATGATCAGGACGCAATCTGGCTCAAAGTTGACGTGGCGGGTTCAGGCGCCAGTTGCCATGTGGGTTATAATTCGTGTTTTTACCGCTCGATACCGACCGGAAAAGCGCCCTCACCTGAGTTAAAACTGGAATACCGCGAAGACGAAAAGGTCTTCGATCCGCTTGACGTTTACGGTGATGCACCCAATCCGACCCAGCTTTGAGGTCAATGCCTGGCGCTTTTACCCCTCATCCGACGCCTTCGGCGCCACCTTCTCCCGCAAGGGGAGAAGGGAAGAAAATGATCTCAAACCCTTCTCCCCTTGCGGGAGAAGGTGGCGCCGAAGGCGTCGGATGAGGGGTTTGAACAAAAATGGAAATGCAGGCGCTTTCAGATCATTCAGCCGCAGTTGACGCCTGAGACCGTACTTCCTGCGGACGCAGGTGTGGCAGGGCAAGCGTTGCGGTGAAAATTCCAGCTGACGCCATTGCCAGTATCGTAAACAGGGTATCGAAGCCCCAGTTGGCGTGTATCCAGGCGATGAAGGGGACGGTTACCGCTAATACAGTGAAGGTCACCACGTAACGCGCGGCAAAGACGCGGCTGCGCCATTCGTCTTTGGTGATACGGCCGAGCAGCACGTCATTTATGGGTATCTGACCAAACACCACCAGCATGAAGGCGCAGGCCACCACCACGGCGGCGATGTCATTGAGGCCGGGCATGGCGGCAAAGAAGATAACCTGGCCCAGGCTCACACCCATGAAAATATAGCGCAGGGAATATCTGTCGAGCAGATAACCCACCACTACTTGCGCCAAAGCCGCCAGTGCAAATACCAGAAAGGCATACCAGCCAATCATGCTGGCGGAGGTGGCAATGGTGTCGAGGCGTTCGTCAAACACTTTTGGCAGGGAAAATGTCGTGCTCTGGAATATCAGACCGCCGAGTGCTGTGGTCATGAACACCAGAAACAACACGCGCAAAAACATGTTTTTTTCCAGCGTTACCGGTGCCCTGGCTGCTTTTTTGGCAACGGCAACCGTGGCTGATTTTTCCGCAACACTTTTTCGGCAAAACATCCAGTAGTAGATAATACCGGCAAGAATGGAAAGAATCCCCGGCCAGATGAAGGCTGCGCGCCAGCCACTGTAATCAATAAACAATCCGGTGATGAGAGCTGCACTGCCGACACCAAGATTGCCATAAATACCATTAAGCGCGATGGGCATGCCGGTTTTTTCGCGCCCGGCTATGACCAGCGGCAGGCCAACGGGGTGGTAAATCGCTGCAAACACGCCTACCAGGAACAGGGCTGTGGCAATCTGAACCGGGCTGGTGGCCACGGACGCCAGTATGGAACTTGCCCCCATGCCAACAAAAAACACCGCAAGCATTTTCTTGCGGCTCCATTTGTCCGCGAGCCAGCCCGAGGGAAACGTGAACACTGCGAATGCAACGAACCCCGGTGTGGCATAGGGTATGAGTTCAGCGTAACTCAACCCCCACTCGCGGTTCAACGCCAAAGCAGCAACGGTCGCAAATACCAGCATGAAAAAATGATCAAGAAAATGCCCGATGTTGAGGAAGGCAAAATGAAATTTTTTGTACATGTGAAGAATATCTGCTTTAGATTTCAGCGACCCGGGTCAGTTTCGGTATTTTAGCCTTGACTGACTATCGATGTCATGTCAATTTTCGTCGAGTTTGCGCCAAATAAAATCTTGAAAATCAAAAAGCCCCATGGTTCGCAGCACCCGCCCCGAAGATTATCAAGACCTTTCCTGCCCGGTTGCAGTTATGGCCAAGAGTTTTTCCGCTGGCTTTGAAACTCCGCTACATCACCATGTACGCGATCAGTTGATTTATGCTCAAAGCGGTGTGATGCGTGTACACAGTGAACGTGAAACCTGGATTGTTCCACCAAAACGCGCTGTTTATATTGTGGCAGGTATTGCACACAAGGTGACCATGCGCGACAAAGTTGAAATGCGCACATTGTATATAGACGCAAATTGTTCACCAGGCCTGCCAAAATCTATTACAGCACTTGAGGTTAACGCGCTTTTGCGTGCACTTATATTAAGCCTGCTGAACGAACCCCTAGATTATGGCAAGGACAGTCGCGGTGGTGACATGGTCCGTTTGATTCTTTCTGAAATCGCTCAGGCCAAAAGATTGTCTTTGGGAATTCCCATGCCGGAAGATATTCGCCTGCGCATGTTGTGCGACGCTTTGTTGCTACACCCTGAACGTGGAGAAACCCTTGAGGAATGGTCGTTGACTGTAGGTGCATCAGTGCGCACATTGTCACGATTGTTCTCCAGTCAAACCGGCATGAGTTTTACAGCCTGGCGCCAACGGGTACGGTTTCACAATGCCATGGAGGCTTTGATCAGCGGTGAACCGATAGGTAAGGTTGCCCGCAAAAACGGGTACTCAAGCCCAAGCGCCTTTACTCATTCATTCCGTAAAACTTTTGGAGTTACTCCAAGTAGCCTGGGGTCCGGGCCCTACCCTTCATTTAACAAGCCTTAATTGTCTTTTGTTATCTTATATCCATGGGCAAGTTTGGGTTTTTTAGAAATGGTGATGATGTTCCAAATCATAAGCGGAACATGAAGAAGCCTAAAATCGGTATTGCGCTGGGCTCAGGTGTTGCGCGCGGCTGGGCGCATCTTGGTGTGCTCAAGCGCCTGGGTGAATTGGGCTATGAGCCTGATATTGTCGCCGGTACTTCCATGGGTGCATTGATAGGCGGGTGTTATGCAGCCGGCACTTTGCGCCAGCTCGAAGCCTTTGCCTTAGGCCTTACCCGGCGGCGCGTGTTCGGACTGCTGGATTTGACTTTGAGTGGCAGCGGATTGATTGCCGGGACAAAACTGACAAATCTGCTCAACAAGCATCTTGGTCATCTCAAAATCGAAAATCTGGAAAAGGAATTTATCGGTATCGCCACCGAACTTGCCACCGGCCATGAAATCTGGCTGCGGCAAGGCCCGCTGGTTGAAGCCATGCAGGCGTCATATGCCCTGCCGGGTATTTTCAAACCGGTAAATGTTGGCGGTATCTGGTTGATGGATGGTGCCCTGGTCAATCCCATTCCGGTATCTGTCTGCCGTGCCATGGGCGCGCGGCTGGTGATTGCCGTTAATCTCAACACCGATGCTTTTGGTGCTGGAACGGTGATACAAAACACCGGAGTTAATGGCGAAGATGATTTTGAAGCTGCCGCCAACGATACGGATTTTTCTTTAACGGCGACGCTAAAGCGACGATTTTTTGGTCGTAGTGAAAATCCCGACCCCGGAATATCAGATGTTATGATGGCGGCCTTTAACGTATCACAGGACCGGCTGGCGCGCTCCAGACTGGCGGGAGACCCGCCTGATGTCATGATTACGCCCAGAGCAGCGCAGATTGGCATTTTTGATTTTGACAAGGCCAAACAATCAATTGATATCGGCCGCGACGCCGTGGATAAAGCGCTGCCCTATCTGGAAGAAGCCGTTGAGGCGCTAAAACAACACGCATAACCGTTACCCTTCAGCAGGCCGTTTCATGTTCGTGGCAAATGTGTTGCGTTTCTTCCGTCCTCAAGGCCACATTGAGCAATGAACAATAAGCTCCTGTTTTCTTTTTCTGGTGGTGTCGACAGCTCAAACAGACGCCAAAGCTGCGCCCGCCTCGCGCTTTAAGCATCTTCTTCACCAACTGTTTCAGGCCCGCCTGCAGACCATCCACATCGTGTTTTGAAAGAAAATCGGCTTGGGAGTGTCTGTTGGCGTTTGCGTTGAGTGTTGCCAGACCGGGCCGGGTTATTTCGTAGGAGATGCTGCGTTTGTCGGACTGAGATTTCTGCTCGGCAACCAAGCCCTTTCGCGCCAGTGCTTTGAGTGTTTGGGAAACCGTTCCTCGTGTTGCACTGAGGTATTCAGCAACTTGCGAAGGTGCACGCGAGAAACGGTTGGCTCTTGCCAGATAGGAAAGTGCTGCATGTTGCGTGGGATTTATATCCCCGTTCCAGCTTTGCGAGGCATTGATGCGGGCAATTCTGTCCAGCAACTCCCGGACTTCATTTTGAGTGTGTTTTTCCATGTCTTGATAATAGCGATTCAAAATTATTATTGCAATTATTTCGACTCGCTATTATAAATCAAATCATAACAAGATAATTTTTGGAGAAATAAAATGAAAAACCTCATGCTTGCCTCAGCGATTGCACTGTCCACCGTATACCCAGCTTTTGTACAAGCCTCACCCATCACACCTGCTGCAGATATGAATGATGCTATCAAATCCACCGCAGATAAATCAAAAGCGGCGGCCTTCGATATTCTCGCAGCTCATGTACATCGCAAAGGCCGCACGGCCACTTTTCATATGACGTTGAATGGCAAGGCCGGGTCCAACATTCCAACAGCAGTTGGCAAGCTTGCCGGAGCGCCGGTGCTGTCATATGTGTGGCCAACATCGCTTGACCCGGCAGCTGTTGGCTTTGAAGGCAAGACCGGCATTTTAGCCCTGGTTGCAACCAGCCATCCGGATTTTGACGACACACCACTTTATGATGAAGATGGCGATGGCGATCTCGCCAATGACGGGGCGAAATGGCATAGCCACTGGGTGGTCTTGA
>CAZVAZ010000029.1:0-17451 GCA_964625235.1 uncultured Hyphomicrobiales bacterium | reverse complement strand
TAGGCATGCTCGGTCTGGCGGTTGGCGGCGGCGGCGGGCTTGATATTGCCTCTATCGTTGGCCAGATACTCTCCGGTGGTGTGGGCGGCGGCATCCTGCTGGTTATTGTCGGCGTTGTTAAAAAGATGCTGAATAAATAAAGTTATTTCGGTTTTACTGCGGGATAAATTAGCGGCCAGTCGCCAGGCAATCTGGTGCCGTCACATTTGCCCCAATAGCGGTATTCTATCATCTTGAAGGTACGGTCCTTCCATCTGTATTGCGATGTGCTGCCGCAATCTCCCAGGCCCCGTGCCTTGGAAAATGCGGCAAGGGTGCGGGTTTTGGCATCATACGAGATATTCATCAGATCCTTGCTGCCGGTCCATCCGGTTTCATCGGAATAACGGGCAAATAAAAGCTGTCGGGCTGTGTCGTTGAATGGTTTGAGGTAAACCCTGTAGACGATATTATAAGCCCCGGTGAAACACGGTATGAGATAGAGCGTGTTATCTTTATCTACCTGAGCAGTCTCAAAACCAAAACCCTCCAGAGGCGGGCGCTCAGCCGCGTTACACTCACCATCAGCAAAATGCAATTTACCAATGGCCGGTGGAATCCTGTCCGGGGACAGTACAGTTGAGCCTCCCGAAGTGAAGGGGTTGGCCTGTCCGGTGCCTGCCTGATCCGATGCGGTTTGAACATCACCTGTGAGGCGCGCAGATTGCAGCCGGTTTTGTTGCTCATCAATCCACAGGAGTGATGCCTGAAAACCTCCGAGGGAAAATTGTGCCGCTTTTTCCTGTCCTCTGGTGTTGAGAAAATTAAAAAAGGTTTGATTGCCACGGGCAAACAAGGCCATCAGGCGATTGCCTCCGGGCGTGCTGATGATGTCATAGGTATTGGCTTGGGTACTGACCTGGTAGTCGTCATCGGGCTCAATTTGCAACGGTGGTTCGAAATCGACCGAAACATGGAAGGGCTCGTAGGTTCTGGGCTGATCGCCGGTGATCACGAAGGATATGGTCCAGAAGGTATTGCGCCCGCTTTTTCTGGCGATTTCAAGTCTGTATGTGGCTTTTGTGTTATTGCGCCTGGCATCAACCGCGACACCTTTGCAATTGCCGGTGTTGTCGCATATTGCCCGCCAGTCTTTGAATTGCCGGACGGTCTGGCCGTTGGCACCACTTAATCCTGAAAATACTGACAGAGCAGCGGCAAGGCTGAGAATTTTCAGTGGGTTCATGGGATTACTCCCCGGTAAGGGCGGCTTCAACCTTACTGATTATAGCCTTGTCAAATTCATGCGCCCTTCGGGTTTTTGCATTGGTATGAACACCGACGAGTTCACATGTGGCGGCCAGTATGCCGCTGTTCGAATTATACATGTGGTGGCTGAAACGTACAGATTTATCCTTGACCCCAAGCCAATGTGAACGAACGATTATCAGGTCTCCAGCCAGCAGTTCGGCCTTATAGCGGATATGCTGGTCGGCGGCTGCCATGCCTAAGCCATTGTCGCGCAGATATTCAGCCGTGATGCCAACAGAGGCAAAAAAGTGCCAGGTGGCCTCATCGAACTTGCCCGTATACCACATCACATTCATGTGCCCCATGTGATCGCAGTGCCAGGGGTAAACGATGCCCTGATAGGTTATCGGGTGCTCGTCCGGGGTTTGATTCTGGTTCAATTTTGACTTCCTTTTAACTCAGCCTTGCGCGGGGACGATATCAGGGTTGCGCAATCAACAATTGCCTGTTGCGATAAATTATATCATTGTGACCCCATCTTTCCTTGGTACTACACAGATCCTCTCATGCGCAATCTAAAGCAGCTGGCCCCTGTTCTTATTTCCTCCGGCATTTTGCTTGCGGGCAATGGGCTTCAGGGCACGTTAATTACCATTCGTGGCGATATGGAAGGGTTTTCACCGGCGATTATCGGGCTTATCGGTGCCACTTACTATCTCGGTTTTATGCTTGGATGCCGCTATGCCCCACCGCTGATTACCGCCGTCGGACACATCCGGGTTTTTGCCGCCTTTGCGGCCATTGGTGCTGTTGGAGCCCTGACTATGGCGCTTCTGGTGGGTGAAGTCTCGTGGATGGTCATCCGCTTTGTCATGGGGGTGGTTTTTGCCGGACTGTCGATGGTGACCGAAAGCTGGCTCAATGAACAGGCCGGGCCCAAAGGGCGCGGGCAGGTTTTAGGTCTTTATCGCACCGTTGATCTGGCAGCCGTTACCGGCGGACAGTTTTTGCTGCCAATCGTTGGCCCTCAGGGGCCGGAGATTTTTATACTGGTGGCGATTTTCTTCTGTCTTGCCCTGGTGCCGGTTGCCCTGTCGCGCAGTCCCAGCCCCAGGCCGCCAAAAGCCCATGACATAAAACTTACCATGATATGGGGTGTATCGCCGCTTGCGGCTGTGGGAGTTTTGACTATTGGCCTTACCAATTCTGCTTTTCGCATCATCGGCCCGCTTTATGCCGGTGAGATGGGCTTTGATGTGTTGCAGGTGGCTTTGTTCATGAGTGCCGGCATTGCTGGTGGTGCGATTATGCCAATACCGCTGGGCTGGCTGTCTGATCGCTATGACCGGCGCTGGGTAATGATTGCAGCAACCGCCGGGGCAGCGGTGGCGGGTGGGTTTTTGAGCACTCTTTCCGGTCAGGAACCGAACCTCATCTATGCCGGGTCATTCCTGTTTGGCGCCTTTGCGCTGCCGCTTTATTCGCTTTCGATTGCGCATGCCAATGATTTCGCCAAATCAGGAGATTTTATTGATGTTGCCGCCGGGTTGTTGTTTTTGTTTGCCATCGGCGCAGCAATTGGCCCGTTTGCGGCTTCGCTGGTGATGGAGCTATATGGACCCGCAGCAGTCTTTACCTATACGACTGTCATACATTCAGTGCTTCTGGTTTTTGTGCTGGTTCGGATGATGGCGCGCCCAAGTGTGCCGCTGGCCCGGCGCAAGTCGTTTGTTGCTTTCATGCGCACTTCGCCAGCAATTTTTGGCCTCGGCAAACGCGGGCGAAATAGCAGGAAAAAAACCTGACCTACCTAACCGGTGGCAGTACCAGCTGGCGGGCGCGGCATTGCCTGGTTTCATTGCTGCCGCATCTGGTTAAATTACCGTCGCGGCCAAAGCAGATCCTGAGTTCGGACAGCCGTGCCCTTCTGGTGTTATTACCGCATTGAATTGAAATCATTTCGCGTCGCAACATCTTGTTGGTCTTGATGAAATCTTCAACCACCTGTGCCGGTGTGGTGAGAATGGTTTTGTCGGGCCTGAGATAGCGTGCCGGTATTTTGATTTTCTCAAACAACGTGCGGGTTAAGTTGAAATATTCTGCTGCTCTCAACCCGGTGCAGGTGCCGTGTTTTTTCCACTGATGGATGATTAAGCGTTTGGACGGCATAATGTCATAATATGAGCGGATTAACCTGTTGGCGATGTAGGGTGCTTTTCGTGCGCAAAATTGCGGCCAGCCGCGATTATACTGCGGCCACAACCCGTGAACAACAAAGGCATACCGGCGGGTTTTGCCACATTGTTGTGGAGAATTTCGGCCCGCCGGGGTTGTACAGAAACTGGGGCTCCAGGACAAAGTCAATGTGTAATAATCAAATTTTCCCGGTATTCCCTGCGCCACGGCGCTTGTCGATATCCCAATTACTGCCAGTAATAGGCCTATGCAGAATAAACGCATTTTACGCACCCGTGTCGACAAAACAGAAGAAACATCACTCATCAAGAACCTTTCCTTTAAGACGGATATGAATAACAGATTGTGTGTTGCCTGCCTAAAAAACAATTCTTGCTCCTGAACCGGCGACTTTTATTTTTTGCATAGCTGTGCTAACAGCAGCGCTCGACCCTGCCGACAATAATTTTAATTCAAATTCGGCTTCTTTGATGAACCTGTATATTCCTGTTGAAACCGCTGCCCGGGAGCTTGATGGCAAGCTGCTGCTTGCTTTGCATGGTGTTGCGCGCGGGCACAAGGTGGTGCTGGGCAATCGCTCGATGATGAGCAATATCATGCACAGGTTCGAGCCCGGTGTGTTTTTTACTCATAATTTCACCCGCAAAAGGCGTCGCTTTTTACGCATCATGCGCCAGCTGGGCCATCGTATTGTCGGTGTCGACGAAGAGGGTTTGGTGTGGCTGGATGAAGACAGCTATCGCCACCGCCGTGCTGATGTTGGGGCCATGGGCTGTATGGATACTGTTTTTGCCTGGGGGGCGGAACATGCCGAGGTTCTGGCGAGTGCGGCAGGTCAGCCCGGCCCCGAAATTGTTGCTGCAGGAAATCCGCGCGCAGATCTTTTGCGCCCGCCTCTGCGCGAGATTTACCGCCCGGCTGCGCAAAGGCTGCAGGAAAAATACGGTAATTTTATCCTTATCAATTCAAATTTCGGTATCCTCAATTTTGCTTTGGCACAAAGTAACGGGGATGGCGAAAAAACCGATGCCGAACTTAGCGAACTGGCCCGCACTTATCAGTTTCCCGAAGGGTTTTTCAAATTTCGCTATGCTGTATACCGGGCATTTGTCAAACTGCTGCCAGAACTTTCAGCGCAGTTTAGCGACCGGCAGATTGTTATCCGCCCCCATCCTTCCGAAAATCCTGCAGCGTGGATAGAGGCTTCAAAGGGGCTGGATAATATTTTAGTCAAATATGATGCTGAATTAATTCCGTGGCTGATGGCAGCGGACGCTGTCATCCACAATGGTTGCACCACAGCACTTGAAACAGCCGTCCTTGGCCGCCCCGCCATCATGTATCGACCCGTTGACGGGGGCGAATTTGAAATTCGCCAACCGTTGAAGGTGTCAATTCTTGCAGAGGACAAGACACGCCTGTTTGCCGCGATTGAAAACCCGCAATCAGGCAATGAAACCATAGATGCCGAGTTGGCCAATCTGGTGTCCGGCCTGCAGGGGCCAACCAGTTCGCAGCGAATTATCGATGCCATCAGCGCCCTGCCTCAGCGCGAGCCGGTGGGCCGTATTTCCCGGCTGGCCGGGCAAACGCGGTCTTTGTGGCGGGGGTGCGAGCGCAGCTTGAGAAAGCTGGACAGGTCTTCACTGGCTCATGCAGATTACATCGACCATAAATTCCCGCCAATTTCCGCCGGTGAGGTTTCCGCCAGAATGGCCGAATTTGCCGGACGGCTGGAAATGCCGCTGCCACAGATAACCGAGTTGTCCGACCGGATTTTTTCTATCGAGCAGAAGTAGGGAAGTAATTTAGGGTGATGCGCTTTTTAGTGGCGCTCAAGCGGTGCGCAGCCTGCGGGCCCCTTTTGGGACTTGGGGGCCTTAGTCCAACGCTTCGCTCGTCCGGGTGCCATACGGATAGATCAGAATGTGGTCTCCGGGTGCCATACGGACAATTTCTCATTGCAGCACCGGAGGAGCGATAGCGAACGACTGCGAGCGCAGGCTGCGCGCCGCTTGAGCGCTTCTAAAAAACCGCCTGCTTAATTTCAGGCGGCAACTTGTCGGTTCAGTATGCTGTCGACATCGGGAACTTTTGCCATGACTTCCAGAGCATCGTGGCGGACGTGGTTTGAGGCCATTTCGTGTTTGATTTCGGTTTCGCTGATCAGGTTTTTGTCCAGACATTCTTTCAGCAGGGAAAAGAACAGGGCTTCCTGGCGCGGATCGGGATGTTTTTTGTAGCGTCCGGGCAGGACGATGCCGTTTTCGGGCAGGAATTTTGAAATCAGCGGGATGCGGTTGCGAAAATCAATTGGCAGGCCGGTCTTCCACGGTTGCGTGCGTCTTTTGGTGTTGTGCAGGAGGCGCGTTTGCGGCGTCAGATTGTCAAAGTCATTCCATATGGCTTCGAGATGACAGATACTGCCTTTGGGCTCTGTGGTCAGCGTAATCCAGTCGTCATAATCAAATGTACCCTCAAACAGGGCATCAAACTGCTCTTTAACTTTCCAGTGCTGCAGTTTTTCGCACTCCAGCAACATGACACTGCTGGCGACATAGTCCGCCCTGCCATTGTGGCCGGGGCGTGGTTTGGCACCGATTGCAGCGCCGCCCATGTCTTTTTCAAACAGTTCATTGATGTCGCCAACGGCAAACACATCGGGGTCTATTACCACCGCACGGCCTTTGTAGCCCATGAGTTCCGGCGGCATGAAGCGTGTTGGTGTGAACGATTGCAAATCGTCATTCTTCCAGGTGCGCCAGCCTTTGGCGCGCAGAAATTTGCGGCCCTCATAGGCTTTGAAAAAATCATGATCCTCGACTTTGAGAATTTTAACCTCGAAGGCGTCGGGATCAGCGGAATTGCGCTTGAGGGAGTGGGCTGAAACCACAGCTCCGGCAATCTGCTTGGCGTTGGTGTGAATGAATACTGTGTTCTTCATGTGAACTCATCTGCTTTAAATTGATCTGGTATTACGTATATACTTTACCGGTGGATTTTCCCACTTAACTTTTGTCGGCGCATTGACTCGTGTCAATTTGGCAATCATCGAATTTTCAACGACAGAATTAATTGCGAGGCTGTATTTCCCGTGATAACACTCAACGCTGCCAAAATGAAATTACCGTAGAACACCATTGGAAACAAGGGTGGGGAACCAAGTATGATCAATGAAGATGCTGACATATCGGATGAAGAGTATGCACGTAAATACGGCATCGACAGGCTGATTGATTTTTCCATAAGCCAGGATACCGGCGTATCGGGTTCTGTTGATGCGGATTTCATCACACCTTTTGCGCCGAAAATTCACGATCTGGTACGATTGCACCGCTTGTGCCTCGGCCGCAAGGTGATGACGGTGCTTGAATTTGGCTGTGGCTATTCGTCGTTGATTTTTGCTCATGCGCTCCAGATTAATTCGCAAAGACACGGTGGTTTTGTGCGTGAAAACCTGCGCAGGCACGACTGTTTTGAAGTGCATAGTGTTGATGATATGGAAGATTACATCAAGCTTGCGGCTGAGCGCACGCCGAAGGAATTGCGCACGTTTGCACACTTCCACAAAAGTGCCGTCAACATGACGCAGTTCAACGCGCGCACCTGCACCGAATATGACGAATTACCCAATATCTGCCCGGATCTGGTCTATCTCGACGGGCCGTCCCAGCATGCGGCCACCGGAACCATCAATGGCATAACAACGGCCCATCCGGACCGATTGCCGATGTCTTGTGATCTGTTGAAGATTGAACACTTTTTTCTGCCCGGCACCCTGATTATTGTGGACGGTCGGAGCGCCAATGCCCGTTTCCTTCGGGCAAATTTTCAACGCCAATGGGCCTACCGCCATGATGTGACAAGTGACGTGCATTATTTTGAACTTCAGGAAACCGCGCTGGGAAAATACAACAGGTTGCAACTTGAGTTTTGCCTGGACAACAAGTGGTTGCTGGAGCACGAGGCACCCTGACGCGTTTTACTGTTATTCAAGCCTTTAATCTGTTATCAGATTATTTTTTACATTAAAAATTTCGTAAATTCGGGGGGTAAGATTTGATGGTAAAGGTTCGCGAACGTGAATTTGGCCAGATAATTGACGCCCTGACTGATTTTTCGAAGCATTTTTTTGGCGAGGGGCTGGAAAACAAATACGGCTATCTCCTCTGCGGCCATTATTTATTGCCGGTGAAGGGGGCAGTTTTACCTAAAGCTTTGCTTGAAAACCTGTTGCGCCCGCGCCGCTGGCCCCGGGCTTATGTCGGGCTACCATTTTTGGCAAATTCAATCCGGGTCAAAAACAATCTGCGTGTGCTGGGGTGCGGGAAAGACCAGGGCCTGACAATCAAAATCGCCCTCACCGGTCTCAGTCGGGCCGGGTGCCTGCGCCGGGAAATAAAGGCGAGGAGGTTATTGGCAGGAGCTTTGCGTCCGTCATTTGGTGTGCCTGATATTAAGCGCTACGATCGCAGGAACGGTTGCTGGATAACGGAGAACATGATTGTTCAGGCCAAAGGCGGCAGGCCGCTGGCAGAAGAGTTTATTCGCGATCATGGGTTGGAATTTTATCGTTTGACCTGTCGACACCGCGACGTTTACAGTCGAAAAATCTACGGCATGAAAATATCAGAGGTTCTGCGTTACCTGCCCGACAGCGGGCGGGCATTTGCTTCAGATTACTGGATGACGGCACAATGGCCGGTTGCCTTTTGCCACGGCGATTTGAGCCCTGATAACATGATGAGAAACACCCTGGGAAAGCTTTTTGTCGTTGATTGGGAAGGCGCATGCGTCATGCCGGTTGCAGCTGATTTAAGGAAGATCTATACGAGGCATTCCGAAATTCGCAGGCACGTTCTTGCTTTGCTGGCGTCGCTTTCAGAAAATCAAGCTGACATTGTTCAACCTGAAATTCAAATGGCGCTTGTTTTGGCTGCGGATACTGCATTGCGAGAAAAAAACCGGGAAAAAATGATCCAGTATTATATGCAGGCACGCGAAATGAGTGCTAAACGTTCGCGTCAGTTTTTTGTTGCGGAAATCGAGAAAAATCAAACTTTGATTAAGGATCTGTGCGAAGGCGTGAAATGAATATGGAAATTGAAAATATTGATCCGTTAAAGCAGTCATTCGTTGAGGCTCGCAAACATGGCGATTATATTCGCTACCCTGAGCGGCTGGCCAAAGACCTGAATATTGATCAACACGGGGCCGACAGCTTTGGCATTGAGGCGCGCTATGAACTGGTGCGTGATTTTCTTAAAAGTCACCAGCCGCTAAAGCGCCTGATTGATATCGGCGGCAATTGCGGATACTTTTCGCTTTCCCTGCTCGATGAAGGTCTGGTCGAAGAAGTCATCGTCTATGATGTGGTGCCGGACATTTTGAATTTTGGTACGCAAGCTGCCAGAGCCATGGGGTTGCAGGATAAGGCCAAGTTTAAGGAATACAGTGTTTCGCTGGAGACCCTGGATCAAATTCCTGATGGTGACGTGATTATCTGCCAGAACCTGATACACCATGCCGGTGCCCTGTTTGATTGCGAGTTGGTCAACAAAATGGGGTGGGATGATTATGCCAATGACTTTTTGAAAGCTTTGCGTGGTAAATATAAAGTCGGGATTTTTGCCATGGCTTACAAAAAGGGCAAACCGCGCAACTGGAAAATCCCGGGCTTTAAACGCCCCGAACGCTTTCGTGAAATTCTGGTCAAGTCAAATTGGAATATCCGGTTTGAGAAAAATGTTCTGGAAATACAAAAATCAGGAAAATCTCTTGAAGATAGCAATTTGCAGAGCCCGTCTTTCGTTTCGGCCTTTTTAATGACGGCGGCGTGGCGTCTGGGGGGGCGAAAATTTGAAAACCTCGTTCGCTCGGTGATTTCGCCCTCAAGCGGGAAAAAAGCAGAGCAATATTATCTTTATCTGATTGATTGACCCCCCCTTTTACTAAAAGGCTTTAACTTGCGATATCGTGCTGAAATAGATGGGTTGCGAGCCGTTGCCGTTGTGCCGGTCATTTTCTTTCATGCCGGTTTTTCTCTGTTTAATGGCGGTTATGTTGGCGTAGATGTATTCTTTGTCATCAGCGGTTATCTCATTACCTCGATCATAATTGATGATCTGGACAAGGGGAAATTCTCGCTTGTACGATTTTATGAACGGCGCGCACGGCGAATTTTACCGGCGTTGACTTTTGTCATGCTGGTATCTCTGCCTTTTGCCTGGGCGTTGATGATACCGCCGCAACTCAAGGCTTATGCAAAAAGCATTATTGCCACCAACCTGTTTTCATCGAACATCCTGTTTTGGCAGGAAAGCAACTATTTTGGTGCAGCCGCAGAAGAAAAGCCGCTGCTTCACACCTGGAGTCTGGCGGTTGAAGAGCAATTCTATCTGTTTTTCCCCCTTCTTCTAATTGCGCTGTGGCGATTTGGTTTTAAACCCCTGCTCTACATCCTTGTGACCATTACTGTTGCCAGCCTTGCCTTGAGTGAGTGGGGTGCGCGCGATTTTCCTACCGCCAATTTTTTCCTGGCACCAACACGGGTGTGGGAGCTTTTGTTTGGCTCAATCTGCGCGTTTATCGCCTTTAAAAGAGAACTCAAACCCAATCAATGGCTGTCACTTGCGGGCCTTGCACTGATTGTTGTGGCCATATTTCTCTATGATGAAAGCACGCCATTTCCGTCACTTTATGCTGTCGCACCGGTTTTGGGAACGTCACTCATCATCCTTTATGGCTTGAAAGGCACCCTTGTCGGCAACATACTGGCGCACCGGGTTTTGGTGGGTCTGGGCCTGATAAGTTACAGTGCTTATCTATGGCATCAGCCGATTTTTGCCTTTGCCCGCATCGGCTACGGTGAATTTCTCAACGATCAAGTAATGTTATTTCTCTCAGTAACATCGCTTGGGCTGGCATATTTCAGCTGGCGCTTCGTTGAGCAGCCATTCCGGTACACTAAACACAGTGCGTCGTTTTCGCGCGGGCTTGTTTTCAAAGCTGCTACTGGTGTTACAACCCTGCTGGTTGTTGTTGGATATCTCGGATTTGCAACCGATGGTTTCAAAGAAAACTATTTAAACAACCGGTTGACTGTGACGGAGGCAAAAATTATAAGGCTGGTCGACAAGGCCACCCGGATTAATCTTTACGATTACATGGTTGATGATGGCAATTGCAAATTCTCCGATCTGGTTGTTACCAAAGAAGCGGTGTCGCGGTTTGAAAAATGTGCTGAAAAATACGAAAAAGCCGTCATTGTCCTGGGCGACAGTCATGGGATGAATCTTTACAATGTCGTGGCAAAATCGAATGTATATCCGTTCGTTTTTGGCCTGGTGCAGGGTGGATGCCGGCCACACAGGAATAAAAAGAAATGTCAATATGATGGTTTTGATACGTTTTTAAAACAGAATTCCGACAAGATAAAAACGGTTCTGTTTCATCAATCGGGATCGTATTTTATCAAAGACGGTGAAGGCAATATAGACACGGAAAAAGTGTTTGATGCCGGTACCCGGTACAGTTTCGATGATCGTAATATAGACCTGGTTATTGATTATTTAAAACGCATTTCGAAGTTTGCAGATGTTGTCTGGCTCGGCCCGTTTGTTGAGGCGCGTATAGATTTTAACGACTATGAGGGGCTTTTGAAAAATCTAAAGCTCAATGAAAAGAGCATCAGGATTTTCGATGACCTGGAAAAATTTATAGCCGATAAAATAAAATCGTCGGTTGAACAGGGGGGATTTCGCTACCTATCGCTGGTCGACGAACTTGCTCTTGATAAAGATTTTCTCAAAGTCGGTGACTGTATCACCTACCTGAACGGCGATCATTTCAGCCTTTGCGGTGAAGACATTATCGCGGACATGATTTATCCGTCATTAAAATCAGCCATACAGTAAAGCGTGAGGAAAATCACCCTCCCAGTGCCATGGTCTGAACCGGATCGAGACCATGTTTTTGTTTGAGTTCTGCAATCGGCCAGCGGGTCGGCGGGGCTTCGGGTACGTAGTAATCCGTATATTGGATCATCAGCATCAGGCGGGGATATTTGTTGCCCTTTGAGCCGTAGTGCATGCATTTTGAGGTGTCGAGTAAAACGCCTTCACCGCGTTTACAGGTTAGCGAAATCTGTGTTTCAGCCCCAACCGCTGCCTCCACTTCCTCAATCGTCAGTCGTCCGCGATCGTAACCGGTCCTGTCGATAAGTTCGAGTGTTTTGTCACATGGCAAAAAGGTGAAGGGCCCGTGATCATCGGTTACATCTTCCAGGGCGACAAACATTTTGACCTGATGCACATCGGCAAAATCAAGATGATAAAGCTGGCTGTCAACGGCTGAATCATTAGGCTCGCTGACCATAATATGCAGGCAATTGAGAATTGGCATGGTGCCGAGATAGCTTGCGACCGCATCAAGGACCGGACGGGCGAGCGCGAGCTTCATCAACTCGTCATATTGGGCCGATTGATGTGACTGACTGGCGTAGACCAGAAACTCTTTTTTGGATTTGCCGCCTTTGGATTTTTTCAGACTTTCTTCGGCGCGGGCTTCGTCATAAACCTGCCTCGCGCGCTCTATTGCCGGGGCGACTTCGGGAATTTCAGCAAAATCAGTGATGCAGAATGCCGTTTTTTCATCAATGTGCAAGGGCGATGCAGGTGTCGTCTTCAGTTTTTGCGCCATTTCCTTGCGCGGACGATAGGCAAAGGGCTGGAGCGCATAATTGACACCTTTGGCGATGAGCTGGGCACGTTTTCGTGGCACTTTGAAAAATTTAGCCAGGATAAGATTGACTTTTTGGGATATTCTGTATCGCAACTTTTACGCCTTTCGGTATTGTTCCGGTGACAAAGTTTTGAAAAACTTCCGTGTCTGATCACGGATCTGTTATATCAGATTTTGCCAGGGGTGAAGAAAAACATTCACCATCGCGCATCGACAGCGACAAGGCAGGGGAAACCGTTGCGATTAGATTGCAGCGGCAACAAAATATCGTTACAAAAGACGCATGCAGAAATTTCCTCCCCCAGAAAATATCACCATACAGTTTGCCCATTCGGCCTATGATTTTATCGATGAGTTTGCCGGTAGAGATACAGGCATCCGGCATTTCCAGACTTTTACCCGGGAAGATACTGTGGCGCGTATGGGTGAGACAGATGTGCTGGTGTTGTCCGGGTTCTGGAAAAACAGCTGGCTTGAGCAGGACAACAGACTGAGATACGTCCAGGCGATTTCGGCAGGATATGATTATTTTGATACTGCTGGCCTGGCTGATCGTTCAATTGTTTTATGTAATGCTGGCGGGGTTAATTCAAATGCGGTCAGTGAACATGCTTTTGCCCTGCTTTTGGGGCTGACGCGCCGCATTCATATTGCCCGTGATGATCAAAACAAGCGCTACTGGCGTGGCATGGGCAAGGCCATGTCAGCGCGCGAAGACGAGTTGCCCGGTAAAACCATGCTGATTATCGGTCTGGGTTATATTGGCAGCCGCACGGCACAGCTGGCCCGGGCTTTTGGCATGAAAACCATCGGCATCAAGCGCAATACAAACGGCTTTGAAAGTCTCGTTGATGAAATTTATCCCACATCTGAATTGCTTCAACATCTGCCGCGCGCCGATGTTGTGGTTTTGACCTGCCCGCTGACGCCCGAGACCACCAATTTAATTGATGCTGCTGCTTTTAAAGTGATGAAGCCGAGCGCCTATCTTATCAATGTCGCCCGTGGCCGCTGCGTTGATCAAGGTGCCATGGTTGCAGCGCTGGAGGATAAAAGGCTGGCCGGGGCGGGCATTGATACATTCGAGGTTGAGCCCTTGCCGGAAGCATCACCGCTGTGGGGTTTTGAAAATGTCATCACTACCAGCCATACCGGCGGGGAAACCCGGGCATACGAAAAAAATATTGTTGACCAGTTGCTCGAAAACCTGAACCGATTGGCGCACGGCAATGATACTTTAGTTAATCGCATCGTTTAAATCAGGACTTTTTACCTATGGTTTCTCTCAGTGTGGCAATTCTGCCGGTAACCCCGCTGCAACAAAACTGCACCCTGCTGTGGGACGATGACACCAAGGATGCCGCCGTGATTGACCCCGGTGGTGATGTCAATCAAATCCTCAATGTGGTGAAGCAGCAGGAACTCAAAGTCGGCAAAATCATCCTCACCCATGGCCATATTGACCATGCTGGCGGGGCAGCCGAACTGAAACAGGCTTTGGAGGAAAAGGGAGACACCGTTGCCATTGAAGGCCCGCATATTGATGATAAGTTTCTGCTTGATGATCTGGCCAATGCAGGCGCGCAATACGGCATGAGCGGTGCGCGCAATGTGACGCCTGACCTGTGGCTGGAAGACGGCGGCGTTCTCAATATCATCGGGCTTGGTTTCGACATCCGCCATTGTCCCGGACATTCACCGGGCTCGCTGGTCTACATAAACAACGACGTAAAACTAGCCCTCGTCGGCGATGTTATATTCAAAGGCTCAATCGGCCGCACGGATTTTGAATATGGCGATCATGATGCCTTGATTTCAGCGATCAAAACCCACCTGTTACCGCTTGATGACGACACAACCTTCATCTGCGGCCACGGCCCCGTCTCCACCATCGGCGAAGAACGTAACAGCAATCCGTTTATTGTTTGAGTGGGGTGGGGTTTGTCAATGGTATGCGTATTATACCAGTGGCGGTGAAGTTTGATCCATCTCCTCGTCTTACCGGCGAAAGCCGGTATCCGATGCCCCAAGGTTATACCGTGCTGCCTGGATACCGGCTTTCGCCGGTAAGACGGTAGTAAGCTATCGTTCAAACGCCAACCCCTTTGGTATGACGCTGAAAACGAGTGGTGAACAATCGCCATCGAGAGAATGCTGAAAAGGTGGAAGCTGACCCTGAGCGGACATTGGGGATCAAGGAGTGTCAAACGGGTTTCGACCGCTTTGAGCCTAAATTGACCGACTTTGATTGCGGTTGTCTATGACGTGAAAATCGGTATTCTTAGACCATTCTATGACCGGAGAACCTAATGAGCCCTGAATTTTCAAGTCTCCTTCTTGCTTTAGGCATCTTTTCCGTCGGCTTTATAAGCATCGGACCCAACATACTTGCCATTATCGGCACTTCTATGGAGCGAGGCCGGAAAGACGGTACACGGCTCGCCCTTGGTGTCGGAACAGGATCAGCGATTTGGGCGACGTTGACAGTCAGCGGATTGACGGCGTTGATCACGGCATATGCAGGCGTAGTAATATTGCTAAAAATCTTTGGCGCAACTTACCTGCTATGGTTGGCCTACAAAGCTTTTCGCTCCGCAAGCACTTCTGATGCCATAAAAAAACCAAAGGCAGCGGAAGGTAAAAATCTCTTCTTTCAAGGGCTGGCAATACAGATGACCAACCCAAAAGCGGCTTTACAATGGATTGCAATTGTTGGTCTGGGGCTCGGAACAGATGCGCCGTTATGGGTGGGCTTGACGCTGATAGTATCTGCAACCGCATTGTCTATACTGGTTCACGTGGTCTACGCTATCACTTTTTCAACGCAGCCAGTGATTTTGTTTTATCAACGCTCTCGCAGGTGGATTGAAGGAGCACTTGGGTTATTTTTTACATTTGCGGCATACAAAATTGCTACGTTTAGGAACTGACGGAAAGTTTCAGATATCCGTTGTGTCTGCTTTCGAGGTTTGAGGATCGAATATTTAGATTTCTCCAACGGTCGTAAAGGGCCGAAAGTTGTCCCTGTTTCAACGTTTTCCCCGGATATTTTTCCTGCTGTAAATCTTAGCTACGTCTTCAAGCCCCTCGCAATCAAATCTTTAATCATCTTGTTGCGCTCAACGTCTTTAACGTCACCACCTTCGAAAATCAGGCCGCCTGAGGAGTAGCCGTCGCCGTAGGAGATGGCGAGGTTTACGGTCTGGCCGATGGCGGAAATGAACTGTCTGTCGCCCAGCGATTTTAGCGGATGGGCGTACATGGACCATAGAATTTCCTGTGATACGGCGTAGCGGGCATCCAGGGCAGTGTCATAATTTGATTTGGCAATCTGCATCAACTGGGTTTGAGTCAATTCCTTGGCGCTTTGAATGCCGACAAGAATGCGCAGGCGATCAAAGGTTTCATCGCCGACGACGATAACAGTGGCTCCGGTGACAGTGAAGCGCCAGAAGCCGTTGCGCGGCTTTTCCACCTTGTCATCCAGCCGGGTGATAATGGTGTTAAGGCGCTCCATGGTCATGGACTCCGCTGTACCACGAGCAGACACATTTTCTCCGGGGGTTATGCTTCTGGTTGCAAAACCTTTTTTTGCGGAGATGCTTGACGTGTTTTTCCTTAAGCCGATGTCGGTGTCAAAAATCCCATCCAGGTTGACCGGAAACAGAAACAGGAGTGCTATCAGTCCGATGGTCACCAGAGCTGTGAGTGTTGCTGTTAACAATGCCGGACTGACTGATTTCATAATACCCTCTCGAATGAACATCATTTTACTGCAAGTGCTGTTTTGTCACCAGAGAAAATATGCAAAGATATTCGATATCCGAGTTCAAATTTGTAAAATCTTTGCGAGGTGCGGTTTTCACATGATGACACTATCGATTGATCTGATTAAGGACTATCACGCCCATGTCTACTATAGTGCTGATAGCAAACCGCGGGCAGAAGAGCTAAGGGCGGCGATGGAGATTGAATTTGACCAGGCGGAATTTGGCCGCTGGTTTGACAGACCGGTCGGGCCTCATCCAGACTGGAGCTTTCAGATTGCCTTTAAACCGGACCTGTTTGACAAGATCATGCCCTATCTTGCACTTAATCGAAACGGACTGGTGATTTTTGCCCACCCCAATACAGATGATGCCGTGCGCGATCATCGCGACGGTGGCATATGGATGGGGGACGTCAGACTGCTTGATCTGAGCAAGTTTTAACCGGCGCCCTCGCTCTTTAACCTGTAGACAATGGCACGGTTGGTGAATGCATCGGTGTATTTGGGGTCGATTTCGAGGGCTCGGTTAAAGCTGTCGACGGCGCGGTCATAATTTTTCATTTTGATGAAAAGCAAACCGCGCCGGTTGTAAGCGAGAGTGTTTTCTGGTTTCAGCTCGATGACCTTATCGTAATCTGCCAGCGCCTTGCTGTTTTCCACCTTGCGATCATAGGCAGTGGCGCGGTTGAAATAGGCAAATGAATTTTTTGGGTCAAGTTTGATAGCCCGGTTGTAATCTTCGATTGCCCGGTCGGTTTTGCCCATGCGAAGATAACTGTTGCCCCTGTTGTTGTGGGCCAGGCTGTCATTGGGGTTGAGTTTCAAGGCGGTGTCATAATCTGCAACCGCCTGGGTATACTGGGCGCGATTGTCGTTGGCGATACCGCGATACAGATGAAAATAGGCCACATCGGGTTTGAGCCTGATGGCGTCGTCGTAATCTGCGATTGCTAAAGCATATTTGCCGCTGTCATCATAGGCATTGCCGCGAAAATAGTAGGTTTCGGCATTGGCAGGCTCGCGCTTAATAGCCTCGCCAAAATCTGCAATTGCCCGGTCCGGTTTTCTCAGGCGCAACCATGCGAATGCGCGGTTTCGATAAGGTGTAGCATCTTTCGGGTCCAGCTTGATGGTGATGTCATAATCTGCGATTGCCCTGGTGTATTCACCTTCGTCAAAATAAGTACTGCCGCGATTGAGATAGACTTTGGAGAACTTCGGGTCGATTTTTATGGCGGCATCAAAATCTTCCAGCGCGAGGTCGCTTCTGTTGTTGCGGGCATAGGCATTGCCCCGGTTTATATAGGCGCGGACGTCGTCAGGGTTGAGTTCAATCGCTGCGGTGAAATCCACTATGGCGTTGTCGTCATTGGCAGTTTCAACGTAGGCATTGCCACGATTAAAATAGGCGATGGCGAGGTTTTTACGGGTAATGGGTAAGCCAAATGCTTCTTTGGATGAGATGATGGCAGAACAGCCCTGAATTTGAATATAACCCTGACCTTTCAGGCAAT
>CAZVAZ010000028.1:0-17554 GCA_964625235.1 uncultured Hyphomicrobiales bacterium | reverse complement strand
CGGTCAAAGGCGTTGAAATTGGCGCGGGCTTTGCTGCCGCCAGTCTCACTGGCATTGAAAACGCCGATGAAATGCGCATGGAGGATGGCCAGCCAACGTTCCTCAGTAATCATGCCGGTGGTATTCTTGGCGGTATTTCAACCGGTCAGGAAATCATCGCACGTTTCGTGGTCAAGCCAACTTCATCGATCCTGACACCACGCAAAAGTGTTGACAGGTTCGGCAATGAAACCGATGTTGTCACCAAAGGCCGTCATGACCCTTGTGTGGGCATTCGTGCAGTACCCATTGGTGAAGCCATGGCAGCGCTGGTTGTGGCCGACCATTATCTGCTGCATCGTGGGCAAATGGGTGAAAAATAGACTAATCGGTAGTTTTTTCCCGCGCCACCACTCGTGCGAACAGAATATTCTGTAACTCCCTGCGGTTTTGTGTGACATCGGCCAGGGTATATTTATCCAGCACCGCGATAAAATCCCGCAGTGCTTCAGCGAAAATTGCTGTGAGGTGGCAGGCGGGCGTGATGATGCATTTGTTCTGGGAACCACGCATACACTCGACAAGTGCGAAATCCTCTTCAATCGCGCGCACTACGTCACCAATGCTGATATCCT
Source organism: uncultured Hyphomicrobiales bacterium (assembly GCA_964625235.1). Lineage (GTDB taxonomy): Bacteria > Pseudomonadota > Alphaproteobacteria > Rhizobiales > JAJFHR01 > JAJFHR01. Next base: position 16,940 of record CAZVAZ010000028.1, on the reverse strand, counting down.
CAGGAGGTAAATTGAGCCGCAACCCGCCGTTACGGCCGCGTAACGTTTGCAGCAGCCCGGCCCGGGCCAGCTTGTTGACAATTTTCATCAGATGCGCGCGTGAAATGTTGTAACGCTTTGAAATATCGTCTATTTTAGACAGGTCAGACTCGTTGGCGGCGACGAACATCAACACGCGAAGAGCGAAATCAGAAGCCTGATTGAGGCGCATGGCAAGTGGATACCTTGTAAAATTGAATATTGCACTTATTTGATGTATATTATATACATCAAATAAGTGCAACCAGTTTACGAGCCTGTATTACCATGTCCCATCCAGATTTCCCGGTTCGTTCCGCACCTGTCACTCGCCACAAGATCCATCCGGATATTGATGAGGCATTGATTGACAGGGTGGTTGAGACTTTTTATGAGAAAATCAGAAATGATGCTCAACTTGGCCCCATTTTCAACACGCGAATTGACGACAGGTGGCCTGAGCATCTGGCCAGGATGAAAGATTTCTGGTCGTCACTGATGCTGACCACAGGGCGCTACAAGGGGCGTCCGATGCAGGTGCATATGCAGATGGGCGAGGTAACTCGGCAAGATTTCACCCGCTGGCTCGAACTTTTCCGCACCAATGCCCGCGAAGTCTGCAGGCAGGATATTGCTGATTTGTTTATTTCCCGTGCTGAAAAAGTTGCGATGAGTTTCCAGCTGTGCATGTTTTACAAAGACAGGGTTGCTGCGGGTGATGATTTCAAAAACGGGGAAACTACTGGCAATTAATATCAGGCGTGGCAAGGTGTGGCTTACTGTCAACTTTAATTACGTAATCAATGACATTCCAACATCCTTATTTGACCAACCACGACTTCATCTGCTTTGCCCATCGCGGCGGTGCGGCTGAGCAGCGCGAAAACAGCGCCACAGCCTTTAAGGCAGCCATCGCCCTCGGCTACCGCTATATAGAAACCGATGTTCAGGCAACAGTTGATGGCACATTGCTTGTCTTTCATGATGACACGTTAGACCGCACCACCAATGGCACCGGCACAATTTCCACGCTACCCTATGCTGAGGTGCGCCAGGCGCTTATCGGCGGTGTTGAGCCGATCATGACGCTTGAACAGGCTTTTGCGGAATTCCCCGACGTTTGTTTCAATGTCGACATCAAAACCGAAAAAGCGCTTGTACCCACCCTTGAACTCATGGCGAAAATGAAATGCTTCGAGCGCGTGTGCCTGGCATCTTTTTCCGACAACCGCCTGGCCAAAGTGCGCCGCCAGCTCGGCCCAGAAGTGTGCACAAGTGCTGGCCCCCGAGGCGTTTTCGGCCTTAAACTTGGCTCCTGGGGTATACCATTAGCATTACCACCGGTTCATTGCGCCCAGGTGCCGGTATCCGAGTATGGCATCACCATCGTCACATCAGCTTTCATCAAGCACTGCAACAAAAACGGCATCGCCGTGCACGTCTGGACCATTGACGACGAAGACGAAATGCGCCGCTTAATCAGACTGGGCGTCAACGGCCTGATAAGTGACCGGCCAACATTGTTGAAGCAGGTGGCGATGGAAGAAGGGGTGTGGGTGGAGTAACCCCACCTGCGTCTCCCCGGACTTGATCCGGGGTCCATTCCGTTGAGCGATCGACAGCAAAAACACTTACGAATGATCTGAAAACTTTGAGAAATGGATCCCCGCGACAAGCCCGGGGATGACGATTGAGTGGGAGTTGCAAGGATTTCTCCTCCCTAACCCGGCTTGTCAAACACCATAACTTTTGACAAAAAAGCTCTGTCGTGGCTTTTGTATTCAAGGCCTGCATCCGCAAACATCTTGATAAAATCTTCGCCGACATAGCTCGCCATATAAGGTTCGTGGAAACCGTTTTCGAATAATTCCAGCAGACCGTCATAGCCTTCAGCGTCACCATTCTGGATGGAATCGACGAAGATAAATCTGCCACCGGGCTTCAGGCATCTGGCGATGTCAGTTGCGACAATCTTGCGGATTTCCGGCGGTAATTCGTGGAACAGGAATATTGCGGTGATGACATCCTGACTGCCATCGGCGAGCGGCATGGCCTCTGCGTTGGCCCGGATTGTTTTGACGCCGCCGTATTTTTTGAGATGTTTTGAAGCTTCGTCGAGATAGCTTTGAGACAGATCAAGGCCGGTAACATCAAGGCGCGGATAGGTCTTTTTGACAAAGCGTAAAAACCGGCCGGTACCACAGGCGACATCGAGCAATCGCAACCGTCGCTGGTCCTTGTCCTTCATGTATTCGCTCAAGGGCACTAGTGCTTGCCTGCGCATGGCGTTGGCGGCACCGGTAAACAGAACCTCCACCTGCATGTCGTAAAGTTTCGCCGAATCCTCGGTCAGGTAGCCGCCGGTCTGGAAGTGAAAATTCTGGGTGAAGTAACCGGGCAGGTCCTTATCTATTTTCAGTTCCCGCACTTCATGAACATCGCGGTCCAGTCTCCTGCGATTAACCTCGGACAGATCATTAAAAAACGCCCGGCTTTTTGCCAGTATCGACAGGGGGCTGCCATCATGATCAACCGGCAGGGCGTAGATGCCCAGATCGGCATTTTTCAGATCACGTTCAAACAGCCCGGCCAGATCCCGCATAAGCACGCTTCTGTCAGGCGTGGGCTTTTGTGGCCGAAAAGGTTTCCCCGTTCTGGTTTTGAGAGGTGCCTGGCGCTTCTGCGCTGCAAGGTAATGAGAATAAAACCACGCCACACGCGCACCCTGGCGGGCGGTAAAAAGCACTCTTTGCACGGGTGACACCATAGCTCAAATCCCAATCACGTCTGCAACAGCTTCAACTATGACGGAAAATGGGGCGTATTCAAGATTTGACGGCATGAAGCAGAAATTCCTCATTGCCATCGCTGCCGCTCACTGGCGAGGACATGAGGCCTGAAACACGCCATTTCATATCATCTGTCAGCCAGGTTGTTATGTCTCCGACAGCTTTCTGGCGCACCTCATCATCGCGCACAATACCGCCTTTACCCAGGTTTTTGCGGCCGACTTCGAATTGCGGCTTTATCAATGCTATCAGGTGAGCATTGACTGCCGCCAGCCCCAACACCGGTGGCAGGGCGAGCCTAAGGGAAATGAAACTGACGTCACAGACAATCACACCGAGAGGCTCGGGGATGTGGGTTCTGGTTATGTGGCGAGCATTGAGACCTTCCAGCGAAATCACTCTGGCGTCATCGCGCAGGCTTTGAACAAGCTGGTCGTGGCCGACATCAACCGCATAGATGCGTGATACACCGCGTTCCAGTAACACCTGAGAAAATCCGCCGGTGGACGCACCAATGTCGGCTGCAATGGCACCGGTGACATCCACATCAAAATCATCAAGTGCGCTCAATAATTTGAGCGCGGCACGCGAAACATACTTAAGTGCCGGATCTGAAATATTTATATCGCTGGCTCCATCGACACGCTGTCCGGGTTTTTCTGCGGCAATGCCATTGATGACTACATGGCCGCGCTTGATGGCGTCAGCCGCTCTGGAACGGGTAGCATAGAATTTACGGCTAACGAGCAACTGGTCCAGTCTTGTTTTACTCACGGCTAATCCTCGCTTCGCTCGGGCCTTCGCTGGCGCGGCACAAGGGTGCCGGACGGCAGTCGCCGCCTTGGTTGGACAATAAACTGCGGATCAATCGCTCATCAGGCGAGTTTTGGTGTTTCGCTCAGTTCAACGCGCGCCAATGCGGACAGGACGGTGTCAAAAATGCCCGGTGCTGCCAGTCCGGCCTGTTCATACATAACGTCAGGTTTGTTTTGATCGGTGAACTCATCGGGCATGGTGAGGCTGCGCACTTTCAGGCCGGCATCAAGCAAGCCCTCGTTGGCAAGAAAATTCAGCACATGCGAGCCAAAACCACCCACCGAGCCTTCTTCCACAGTTACCAGAACCTCGTGATTGAGTGCCAGTTGACGTACCAGGTCTTGATCCAGCGGCTTGGCAAAGCGGGCGTCGGCGACGGTGGTGGAAAGACCATGGGCGTTTAAATCTTCAGCTGCTTTCAGACATTCCTGCAAGCGCGTGCCCAGGCTTAAAAGAGCCACGGATTTACCTTCACAGATGATGCGGCCCCTGCCAATTTCCAGTGGCACACCAACCTCAGGCAAATCAACGCCGATGCCTTCACCGCGCGGATATCGAAACGCACAAGGCCCGTCGTCAATAGATCGTGCAGTCGCCACCATATGCACCAGTTCGGCTTCATCAGCCGGTGCCATCACCACAAACCCGGGCAAAGTGGCAAGGTAGGTTATATCGAATGAGCCTGCGTGCGTGGGACCGTCGGCACCAACAAAACCGGCGCGATCTATGGCAAATCTTACCGGCAGTTTCTGTACCGCCACATCATGGACAATCTGGTCATAGGCACGCTGGAGGAATGTGGAATATATGGCGACGAACGGCTTGTAGCCCTCGGTGGCCAGGCCAGCGGCAAAGGTGACCGCATGTTGTTCGGCAATGCCGACATCAAAACAGCGCTCGGGAAAGGCATTTTCAAACACATCAAGCCCGGTGCCTGAAGGCATGGCAGCAGTCACGGCGACAATTTTTTTGTCTTTTTCGGCTTCTTTTACCAGTGCATTGGCAAAGACTTTTGTGTAACTGGGCGCATTGGCTGCGGGTTTTGACTGGGCTCCGGTGATGACATCAAATCGCGCCACGGCATGGTTTTTATCATCAGAATCTTCCGCCGGTGCATAGCCTTTGCCCTTTTTGGTTACCACATGGATCAAAATCGGGCCTTCAGTAGCATCGCGCACATTGCGCAAAACCGGCAGCAGATGGTCAAAATTATGGCCGTCTATAGGACCAACGTAATAAAAACCCAGTTCTTCAAACATGGTGCCGCCGGTCCAGAACGCCCTTGTATATTCTTCTGCACGCTGGGCTTTTTCCTGAAAGAATTTGGGTAGTTTTCGGCTCAACTGTTTGGCAAAACTGCGGAAACTTCGATAGGTTCCACCAGAAATCAGCCGGGCGAGATAAGCACTCATGGCACCGACGGGGGGCGCAATCGACATATCATTGTCATTGAGAATAACAATCAGGCGGCTATCCATGGAACCGGCATTGTTCATGGCTTCATACGCCATGCCCGCACTCATGGCACCATCGCCGATGACAGCAACAACGTTATTCGTGCGGCCATCAAGATCGCGGGCAACAGCCATGCCAAGACCGGCTGAAATTGACGTGGAAGAATGACCGGCACCAAAGGGGTCATAGGCGCTTTCGCCGCGCTTGGTAAAGCCCGAAAGACCTTCAGCCTGACGCAGGGTGCGGATACGATTGCGCCTGCCGGTGAGAATTTTATGGGGATAGGCCTGATGGCCCACATCCCACAGGATGCGGTCATCAGGCGTGTCAAACACATGATGGAGGGCAACGGTTAATTCAACAACGCCGAGACCTGCGCCGAGATGGCCACCGGTGACAGACACCGCACTAATGGTCTCTGCACGCAATTCATCAGCCACCTGAGGCAATTGCTCATCGCTCAGTGCGCGCAGGAAATCCGGCGTCTTTATCGTGTCCAAAAGCGGAGTATTGGTCATCTGGTAAAACTTAAGGCCGTTGTTTTATCGGAATATCAGCGGACATCTTAGCGCCCGACACCATCTATCGCAAATTCGATGAAAATAAGAAAGGAAAAACATGTGGTTTATACAGCGGTCATATTTACTGCCCCGGCTTCTATTGAACGCGGGCCCGCTTTAGTTATTGTCGTACGGGCGCGATGTGTCTAAGCTTCGCCGGTTGAATTTATGAACAGTTTGGGAGGACGTTCGTGAAAGGATTGATGCAGGACTGGCCACTGCTGGTGCCAACCATTCTGGAGCATGCATGTACATACCATGGCAACCGCGAAATAGTCTCGCGCACTATAGAAGGCCCCATTCACCGCTACACCTATAGTGATCTGGCCCGGCGCGCCCGCAAACTGGCCAGTGCGCTGGACAGGTTTGGCGTAAAACAGGGTGATATCATCGCCACCATGGCATGGAACGGCTATCGCCATATGGAAATCTGGTATGGCCTCATGGGCCATGGTGCCATAGTGCACACACTCAACCCCAGATTGTTTTGGGATCAACTCGCCTACATCATCAATCATGCCGAAGATCGTTATATTTTTCTCGATTTAACCTTCGTGCCGCTGCTCGAAGCCCTTCAGGACCGATTGCCATCGGTGAAAGGCTTCATCATCATGACCGATGAAGAGCACATGCCCGAAACAGCTTTGAAAAACCCAATCTGTTACGAAGAGCTCCTCGCCCGCGGAGGTGAAGAGTATCAATGGCCTGAGTTGGACGAAAACACCGCCTGTGGCCTTTGTTACACATCGGGCCCGCCCGGCAAGCCCACGGGGGTTTTTTTTGAGCCCCGCGCCAAGGTGCTCCATGCCCTGACTACCAACGGCGCGGATGCGCTCGGCCTCAAAAGCCAGGACAGTGTTATGGCGGTTGTGCCGATGTTCCATGCCAATGCCTGGTCACTTGTTTTCTCAGCACCGATGGCGGGAGCCAACCTCGTCATGCCCGGTGCATTGATGGATGGTGCCAGTATTTATGAAATGCTCAAAGTGGGTAAGGTGACGCTGACTGCCGCCGTGCCGACAATCTGGCAGATGCTGATCTCTTATCTAGCCCAAAGCGGAGAAAGTCTCGAACACCTGCAACGCGTCGTCATCGGCGGGGCAGCGTGCCCGCCGTCAATGATTGAGATCTTTGAAAAATTGTACGACACGCAAGTCATTCACGCCTGGGGAATGACGGAAATGAGCCCGCTGGGATCCTTATGCACAATCAAGGGCGGGTTGGAGGAAATGAGTGCAGAAGAAAAACAGGCACTGAAAATCAAACAGGGCAGGCCGCCCTATATGGTTGCCATGAAAGTTGTTGATGATGACGGCAATGAACTGCCGCGCGATGGCAAGGCTTTTGGCCACCTGATGGTAAAAGGCCCTTGCGTCGCCTCGGACTATCTCAAAAACGAGGACGAGCCGATTTTGGACGGCGAGGGCTGGTTCGACACCGGGGATGTATCCACTCTGGATCAGCACGGCTATATGCAAATCACCGACCGGGCCAAGGATGTGATTAAATCCGGCGGTGAATGGATATCCACCATCGACATCGAAAACCTCGCCGTCGGCCACGAAGAGGTAGCAGAAGCCGCAGTCATTGGCATCGCCCATCCAAAATGGGACGAGCGCCCGTTGCTGGTAATCGTGCGCAAACCCGACAGTGAAGTCAGCGGTGATGAAATCAAAGCCTACCTGAAGGGTAAAATTACCAACTGGTGGATGCCTGATGATGTAGTATTCGTCGACGAAATCCCCCACACAGCAACGGGGAAAATCCACAAGCTGACGTTGCGGGAAACTTTCAGGGATTACGTCCTGTCAACCGTCTAAAGTGCATTTGTGCTCGAACCCCTCATCCGACCGCTACGCGGTCGGATGAGGGGTTCGAAATTAAGCCTTAAACCAGCCAATACGTAGCCTCAAGGCTCAAAGCACCCTCAAAACCCACCTTGCCTTGAGCATGAAGATGTTCCATATGCGCCAATACCGAAAGGGAAGCTGCACCATGCAATTTTGGGTTGAGGCCGGAATAGATTTTTAGCACAATATCTATTATCCTGTGCGGGCCGCTGCTCAAGGTTTCCAGGATGGCATTCTCGCGCATTTTACGGTGGGTGATATAGCCTTTGACCAGTCTTTGCGGGGCTTCAATCGGTGCGCCATGGGTGGGCCAGTAGATCTCGTCGTCACGACTGCGCACCAGTTGCAGCGAACCCATATATTCCGCCATATTACCATCAGGCGGGGCAACAACGCTTGTGGACCAGCCCATCACCAGATCACCCACAAACAGCGCCTTGTGACGCTCGAGCGCAAAAGCCATGTGATTGGCTGAATGCCCCGGTGTAAAAACGCACTCGAACCTGAAATCCTTACCCTCAATCATGTCACCCTGACCAATGACATTATCAGGGATAAAATCCATATCCCCACTGCCTTCAAGGCCGAGGCTTTCGACTGCCGATGAAAATTCGCCCTTCCTCATGCCATGGGGACCAACCCCGTAAGTTTCGGCGCCGGTGATTTGTTTCAGCCGCGCCGCCAGTGGCGAATGATCACGATGGGTGTGGGTAATCAGAATGTGGGTTAAGGTGGCCGAGCCGATAGCCTTTAACAGGGCTGCAAGATGTTCATCATCATCGGGACCGGGATCAATGACCGCCAGATGCCTGTCGCCAATGAGAAAGGTGCCTGTGCCCTTGAAAGTCATCGGTCCGGGATTGTTGGCGACAATCCGGCGTACATCGCTGTTGATTTCAACAGCAGTGCCGTAATTGGGATCAAATTTCTGAGATAGCGCGAGATTGTGTGACATGGCTTAACCTTTTGCACAAAGATAAGCGTCCTCACAAGACCTAAACCATCAGTGGCTTGTTTTCTTGGGTAGGGCACCATATAAAAGTTATCCAATCAAATTTTCTGGCAACTAAGAGAGCAAGGCATCCCATGGCAAATCTACTTTCCGCTCCCGCAACCCTGGCAGCAGCCGTCTGGTCGCAAGACAAATCAAATGCGGTGGTGCGCAACGTCGTTCTTGCAATTGCCGGAACAATGGTTCTTTGGCTCAGTGCCAAAATACAAATCCCCTTCTATCCCGTGCCGTTGAACCTGGGCACTCTGGCGGTATTGCTGATTGGTGCCGCTTACGGCTGGCGTCTGGGGTTAGCCACTGTGGCGCTTTACCTCGCGCAGGGAGCAGCCGGTCTGCCGGTTTTTGCCGGAACACCGGAAAAAGGCCTCGGGCTCGCCTATATGCTTGGCGGCACCGGCGGCTATCTTGTTGGCTTTTTGCTTGCCGTTGCTGCAGTGGGGTGGTTGGCAGAACGCGGGTTCGACCGTAATTTCTTTACCACCGCATTAGTGATGTTAATCGGCAATGCGCTGATCTATATTCCCGGCCTCCTGTGGCTGGGTATCCTGTTTGGCTGGGACAAGCCAATTTTGGAGTGGGGCCTTTATCCGTTCATCTATGGTGATCTGACCAAGCTGGCTCTCGCCGCCGCCATTTTGCCCGGAACCTGGTTTTTGGTGAGCAAATTCAAGGGTCGCAAGTAGACCGTAAACAATCAAACCTTTCAACGCGTTATCATTGTCCGTTGAGTTAATGTAAAGAATGGCCGAGGTGAATCAAATCGGCAGAAGTTTGGGCTAAGCATATGCGGGATAAATGTTTTTCCAGCTGGCCTCGATTTTTATGATTTTTGGGCAATTCGGGCGTACTCAATGCCAGCATAAACGGTAATACCACTGCGCAGATGCTGGCGCGATTAAGATTAACGTCTGTTTTAGCGCCAAATACCCGCGTCCCGACGGACAACACTTCAAATCAGCCGGTTACAAGGCTTTGCGTTGATTGTCAGCCGCTCTATTTGACTGACACACCTCTTTCAGAGTTCAACAGTCCCCGACCGGTTTCGGTCAATAACACCATCACGCCTGAACCCTGATGTTTCTCGCGCGCAACCAGACCGTGGTCACAGGCATCCTCCCAGATTGGCAGGCGTGGGCACGATGTGCGCCACGCCGCCATAACCTCGTCATATGTACGTGGACGTTTGTCCACCCACTCCAGCAAATCCAGAACCAGTGATTGATTTTCCAACATTCTCAGGCTCTTTCTTAACACCAGCCGTTTATCCGGCAACAGACTGCTGGCCCGGGGGAATTTTGTCCCGCTTCACGCGCCAGGTTTTCCAGAATGCGGCCAATTGCAACAGGATTATAGTTGCAACCAGCCCGGCAAACGGCCATTGCGCCCAGTTTGGCTCCGGGACAGAGCGATGATAATCCTGAAAATGCAGATAGAGGAAATACGCAGTGTGAACAACGATCAACATCCACAATACATAAGCACTTTGTTGCAGGAATTTCCAGACCGGCCCGCTTAAAACCCGCTGGCTCCAGTTGCTTGACGACAGTGCCAGAACCAGACCATAGAACAGGGCGATAATGCCAATGACATTGGCCAGACCAAAACCCTGCTGCAGCATAATGTAAACGCCGGCAGGGTGCAGCTGATAGCCGAACAGACGGATCAAATCCCACTCGACCCAGCCGGCGAGAATGATTAATGTGTGAATTATGGCGAGTATAACACCATAAATGCCAAACTCACGGCGCCAGGGAATAGCAGCCCGGGCCCTTGGCATGAGACGTGATAACGGTCCAATGGACATTGAAAATGCTATCAACATCAGGCTCATATCACCAACGGCGCGGTTCCAGCGGTGCATTTCCGACCACTGCGCACGCGATTCCAAAAACGCGTAGGTGCCTGCAACGGAAAGTAAAATTACCAGCAAATGACGGGTTTTCCAGCCGATTGTCAGCCGCCTTTTTGTTGTATTGACTGTAGTATTCATCGAATTTTTAACATCCTTTGTTTCTGCCGGAACCATCAGGAAAGGGGGTACCCGGACTGATAGGCGAAAAATTGGTTTTTTTCGTGGCAGGCTCCAATAATTATTTCATACTCAATTTTCGCGCAGGATCAAGTATTTCCCGCACCAGTTTTTTCACCAGTGCCGGGGTGAAATTCTCAAATTCATTTACACCTATCAAAAATGCATCAGGCCCGCCAATAACAAATCGCCGGTAATGATTGGTGACACCAACGGAAGGGGCAAACCCCTTTGGGTCCGGCCGCGACGACAGGATTGGCAAACCGTTTATGGTTATTCCGCGCAAAACAGCATCATCACGGGCATCCCACACAGGGCGCCCGTCGCTGTTGGGTCCATCGCCTGAAACATCTATGACCGCGCGCGGTGCCGTAAAGGAATTGGTCAATATCTGATTTACCGAAAAATCAATGAGTGCACTGATTGATGTGGAAGGTGCTGAACTGACCGGGGATCTGGCAAGCGTAGCTGTAAACGCTCTGGCACTTTTCAAGTCCTGCATGATAGCCCAGTCGGCGACCACGCGCTGAAATGATCTGCCCGCATATTCAATATAGATAACGGCAATACGGCCTTTCGCACCAGATTTGATTGCGTCTATGACATAAGGGTGAACCAGTGCGCGAAGATATCCGCTCTTTTGCAAACCCGCTTCAACCTCATCCACACTGCTCGAAACATCAACGGCCAGAACAAGTTCAAGGTCAACTTCTATCGCAAGGCTTGCTCTGGAATGATAAATGGTGCCAGATATTGCCATCAGACAGATCAGCGCAAATCGTATGAAAGTCGAGGTCATGACGCAATCTACACCGGAAAGGCTCCGCCGACCAACTTCTCTATGCCGATCCTGGCTGTTTGTGGCCGGAGCAGAACCCGACGCCCACGCCCGCGCACTTGAAAGCGGCGCGGACGTTCTATTGATAGATCTCGAAGATTTCACCCCGGCGGCAAGGCGCGACGAGGCGCGTGATCTTCTTTCCGGTTTTTTTGCCACCGCAAAAGCCAGAGGTATGGTCGTTGGTGCGCGCATCAGTCCTCTGGAAACTGAAGACGGCCCCAGAGACCTTGCCGCTGCCATAATAGCGGAGGCTGATATTGTCGCCATGTCCAAGGTTGCAACGGCTCAGCAGGTCAAAACACTGGGAATGGCAGTCTCGGCCCTTGGCAACAAAAGTGCCGAACTTCTGCCAAACGTGGAATCCGCCCGCGGACTTTTGAATACCACAGAAATTATCGCAGCAGACCCCCGCGTTACCGCCTGTCTGGTGGCATCCGAAGATATGGCCGCAGACCTTGGTGCCGAGCGCGGAAAAGATGGCCTTGAGCTGCAATATGTCAGGCAAAAGTTTCTCGTGCAGTGTGTGGCATCCGGTGTTCTGGCGATTGATTGCCCCTATACCTGGAGTGATACCGAGGGACTATCGCGCGACACTGACTATGCCCGCCGGTTGGGTTATCGTGCCAAGTCCATCATCTCGTCATCCCATGTCTCTGCCGTCAATGCCGGATTAACCCCCGATGGTGAGGCCATATCAAAAGCCCGCGAACTGGTTGACGCCTATGAACGCGCCCGCGAGGCCGGTAAACCGGGCGTTGAAATTGACGGTATCCACGTGGAAATGCCGATTTACATGAACGCCAAAAGACTGATTGAGCGTGCTCAAGCCCTGAGTGAGGCGGATAAAGGCTAGATCTGTAGTTCGCAGAGGGAGCGAAAATTATTCAACCAGTTAGTTGACAATAATCTGGATGCGACATTTTTTTTCAAAATCACAGGAGCACATCATGGGATTGCCGGAATTCATAATGGTTGACGCAGCCCCCCAGCCGGTTGCAACATTTTCCCACGCAGCAGAGGTAGACGGGTGGATATTTCTCACCGGCCAAATGCCCACCTGGCCGGGGGAGCCTGACAAAACCTTGCCTGAGGGCGTCGATGCCCAGACCCGGCGCGTCATGGACAATCTCAAAATTGTGCTCGATGGCGTTGGTCTGGGTCTGGAAAACGTGGTCCAGGCGCGGGTCTATATCACCCATTTTGAACGCGACTACGAGGTCATGAACCAGGCCTACCAGAGCTATTTTGCCGCCGGGAAATTACCGGCACGCACCTGCATCGGCGTAACCGGGCTTGCGGTTGGCGCGCTTGTCGAGATTGATGTTGTCGCCCGGCGGCCCTGACTTTAAGCGTGCGTAATATCAACAAAGGTTTCATTGTAACACGCACCGTCTTCAATATCGGTGCGCATCTGGGATGAAATCAGGGCATTGACGGTCTGATCCGTTGCACTTGTCGTGAGCCAGGTGCCTTTTGGTGAATACAGGACGCGCGCGGGCACAGCATCGGTGATGCGGGCGCTCAGATGCACCTCACCTTGCGAGTTCCATACCCGCAGACTGTCGCCTTCTTTGATGTTGTATTCTTCCGCATCTACCGGATTGATCTCAACAACCTCCTGGCCTTGAGATTGCGAACAACCGCCAAAGGTGGCATTGGTGCGCCTGGACGATGACGGCGAAATAATCGAGAAGGGTAAATCGCGTGTCACCGGCTCGAAACGCGGCAGGCCATAGCCGAAACGCTTTTCGAGATCGTCGGAAAACAACTCGATCTTGCCCGATTTTGTCGCAGGAACAACGGTTTTGCACATGATCATCGGCTCGCCCTCAGGTGCCGTCATGGCAAGAGCATTATCCAGCGGGATTTGACTGGGGCGCGAGCCGCCAAGACGTGGGTCTTCATTATCAAAAGCATCATCCATAAGTTCTGTGTCGCTGGCCTTGAACATTGTATCATCAAAGCCAAAACGTGCCGCCAGACGGCGGAAAATTTCGGTGTTGGGCAGACTGTCCCCCACGCAAGCAATAACCGGCTCAGCGCGTTGCAGGTAAGAGTGGCCATAAGCGCCATAAATATCTGCGTACTCAAAATGACTGCTGGCGGGCAAAATAATGTCGGCGTAAGCCATCGAATCAGTCATCGCCACATCACATCCGACAATAAACAAATCCTCGCGCGACAAAGCCCGGCGCATGCGGTTTTGATCGGGGTGGGTTGCGACCGGATTGTGATTGTATATCATCACCGCTGAAATCGGTGGATCAAGCGTTTCATCGAGCAGATGTTTAGCCACATCGACAATGTTGAACGTGCGAGTTCCCTCGGGAATAAGATCGGGCCGTTGCAGCTTATCGGTTGTCTTGGCAAAGGCCAGTCCCGGCTTGGCAAGAACACCCGCTCCGGGGCGACCGTGATTGCCGGTCAGTGCCTGCAGGGCCATGGCAGCACGCAAGCCCGAACCGCCGCTTTTACCACGCTCGATACCGTTGCCAACAGAAACAGCGACATTTTTGGCCTCCCTGTACCATGAAATCAATTGCTGGAATGTTGAAGCCTCAATGCCGCAAAGGTTTGTAACATCTTCGACACTATGCTTGCGGGCCTGCACCATATAGGCATCGAACCCCTCAACCCAGCGCTCAATGAAGCCATGATCAAGACCATCCTGCCGCTCCAGTTCAGCCGCCATCGCCAGCGCCAATACCACGTCCGTGCCTGGCTCAATCTGCAAATAAAGGTCGGCCTGTTCGGCAATTTTCGTGCGTTTGGGATCAACGACCACCAGCTTCGCCCCCTGGTTGCGGGCGGTTTTTATCACCCGGGCCAGATGCAGGTTAGAAACCGTAACATTATTGCCCCAGACAATAATCAAATCCGCATGCTCGGCCTGTTCCGGCGCCATGCCCGGGCTTGAGCCAAACAGGCTGCTGTAGGCGGTGCCGCGAACGATGCCACACAGGGGCCCGCGATTAAGCAGCGTTGCGCCGAGCTTGTAGAAAAACCGCCTGTCCATGGAGCCGCAGGCCAGTTCACCGTGCGGCCCGGAATAATTGAGAGGCAAAACCGATTGGGGGCCATGCGCCTTGATCGCCTTGGAAAACCCGGCATGTACCAAACCCAGTGCCTCTTCCCACGATACCGCTTCAAATTCACCCGAACCTTTTGCACCGATGCGTCGCAAGGGTGTCGTCAACCGGGCGCTGCCGTGGACAAATTCAGGATAAGAGCGTGCGACCTTGTTGCAGATGACCCCGGCGGTGTATGGATTATCGTGCGAGCCACGCACCTCCAGAACCTCTGTACCATCGGTTTTAACCGACAGGCTGCAGGTGTCCGGGCAATCGAGAGGGCATACGCTTTTAGCATCAAAAATGTTGGCTGAATTTTCCATGGGTCTTTTGTCCTTTGAACAGGCTGTGTTGTGAGTTTAATCTATAGGGTAATCGGACTGTTCAAAAGTGCCAATTTAATAAAATTTATGCATACCACTTTTTTCAACGCAATTGTGCCAACTCGGCTTCAAGCTCCTTAACTCTCTCGGTCAGTTTTCTTGTGGCCAGTTCAACCGTTTCCAGGTTGAACATCTGCGGAATATGTTGCGGGCAATTGACATCCCAGGCGTTGATCTCAAACAGGAACACGCGCTCAGGCCGCGCCTTATATCCCGGCTCACTCAGTTTTTCCAGCAATTGAGCATCACCTTCAACCACGCGAATTTTGCCCCACAGTTTAATGCGCCGCTGATTGGTGTAGTCCATCAGAAAAATACAGGCCTTGTCATTTTCAGCCGCATTGCCGATGGAGATATACTGTCGGTTGCCAGCGTAATTTGCAAAGCCAAGGGTTTTTTCATCAATGACTTTTAAAAATCCTTTAGGCCCGCCACGGTGCTGAATGTAGGGCTGGCCGTCTTTGGTTGCCGTGGCCAGATAAAAGCTGTTGCGCTCGGCAATAAAACCCCCAAGCGCATCAGTGACCGTGTCACTCCAGTCACGTTTTTCCGACATTTTCTGATAATTTGCACGCGAGCCCCGTTTTTCCTGTTCAATTTTAACCGCCGGGGTAAAGGCGATATCTGAATTTAGGGGTGTCATGGGATTTCTCTTTCTCAGGCAGGAGTAACAGAGGATACTTCGGACCTGGCCATTGCTGCCAGCCACAATCGAAACGCCTTGATTTTGGGCCGGTTCTCGTTGCCATGGGGACAGACCACATAATACGCGTAAGTTACCGGCAGAGCCAGATCGAAAGGTTTGACCAGCTTGCCGGTTGCCAGAGAATTGCTGACAAGAACGCTTCGGGCCAGAGCAACGCCATCGCCTTGCTCTGCGGCCTGAACCACAAGGTTGGAATGCTGGTAACTCAGCCCGCGCTTGGTATCAATGTCGGGTTCCCCCGCCGCCATCAGCCACATGCGCCAGTCAACGCGCATATCGTCATGCAGTAACATGTGATGTTTAAGATCAGCCGGTGTATTGAGCGCTGCGCCTGATTGCAGCAGCGAGGGCGCGCAAACCGGAAACATTTCTTCAACCATCAGTGGTTCAACAAAAACACCGGGCCAGTCACCTTGCCCGTAACGAATGGCCATGTCGACATTTTCACGGGAAAAATCAACCATCTGATCAGAGGTTGTAATACGGATATCGATATCCGGGTGCATTTTTTGAAACTGCGCCAGCCGTGGCACCAGCCATGTGGCCGCAAACGAATCCATGGTTGTAATAGTCAATTCGCCGGATTTGTCATGACGGTGCAGACGGTCAATCGCTGTGGCCATAACATCGAGGGCGTTACTCATGGCGGGATAGAGTGTCTGGCCTGCGTCAGTCAGCAATAATGCCCGGTTTAACCGCCGGAACAGTGGTATTCCCAGGCGCTCTTCCAAAGATTTGATCTGATGGCTGACGGCAGCCTGGGTAACGTTCAGTTCGGCTGCGGCAAGGGTAAAGCTGAGGTGGCGAGCGGCGGCTTCAAAAGCCCGTAGAGAATTAAGAGATGGCAGACGTCGCGGCATGGTTTAAATTAATCCAGTTAATTCGAAATTAATTACGATTATCCAATTGAATCAAAAAAATGGTTCAAAAACAATGTAAAATAGTTCAATAGGAAAAATTAAACATTAGAAAAACTAACTTGATGCACAATAAAGATCGTTTGTGAAGAAGTCAAATTCGCCCTAAATGAAAACAGAACCTGAAAACAGACAGCCAGAAAAAAGGACGAATTGTCATGATTAAAATTGATACCAGAGATGTTTCGGTAACCGGCGTTTGCGAAGCCGTAATAGCTAAACAGGACAATCTGGCTGCCGTTGTTTTCAATATGCCGGGGCAGATTTTCAGCCTGGTGCGGACATGGCGGGAACGCGCCGCAAGCCGTGCCGGTTTGCGCTACCTCGATGCCCGGCTACTGGATGATGTGGGCCTGTCTCGCAAACAGGCTAATGAGGAAACCAACAAACCTTTCTGGATTTAATGGTGCGTAATTTTGAGTTTGCAGGCTGCTTGCTTTTTAGAGGCGCTCAAGCGGCGCGCAGCCTGCACTCGCCTTGCTCGTTAGTCCAA
>CAZVAZ010000027.1:0-17587 GCA_964625235.1 uncultured Hyphomicrobiales bacterium | reverse complement strand
TTGGGTCTGACAACATTTTTAATCCAGTTCACTCGTTCACACTCCGGCTTTTGCTTGGCCCCTCGCAAATGTTTGCAGGGCAGCTCAAAAGATTGCGGGTTCTATGTGGCGTGCTCAATACCCTGTTTCAAGTCTCGCACAAGCGATAGAACGCTGTCCACTGTTGTTGTATCGCCTATGTTATCTTTGGTTAACGTCCGTTTCAAGGCATTGACCAGAGCTGTGCCAACAACAACACCATCTGCCTGGGTGCAAATCGCCGCAGCCTGCTCAGGCGTTGTCACGCCAAAGCCTACGACAACGGGCAGGTCGGTGTGATTTTTCAGCCGATTTACCGCCGCTCCGACAATATCAGCATCAGGAGTTGCGGTACCGGTAATACCGGTAATTGACTCGTAATAGACAAAACCGCTGGTATTGGTCAAAACCTTTGGCAAACGCTTGTCATCAGTGGTCGGTGTTGCCAGCCGGATGAAATTGAGACCTGCGGCCAGCGCAGGAATACACAGTTCATCGTCTTCTTCCGGCGGCAGATCAACAATGATAAGTCCGTCAATGCCAGCATCGAGTGCGTCTTTGATAAAACGATCACAGCCATAAATGTAAATCGGGTTGTAATATCCCATCAGCACAATTGGTGTGTCAGTCTCGGTTTTTCTGAACTCGCGCACCATCTGCAGGGTTTTAACCATAGTCTGGCCTGCCTGCAGAGCGCGCAGTGAAGATGCCTGAATGGCTGGGCCATCGGCCATGGGGTCGGTAAACGGCATGCCGATTTCGATGACGTCGGCTCCTGCCTCAGGCAGGCCTTTGATGATTTTAAGACTGGTGTCGTAATCAGGGTCACCGGCGGTCAAAAAGGTAACGAGAGCTTTTTTACCATCCGCTTTCAGGGCGGCAAAACGGCGATTAATACGAGATTTACTGTAACCTGTTGTCATCATTTAAATCTCCACCCCGAGATGTTCAGCGACAGCAAAAACATCCTTGTCACCGCGCCCGCACATATTCATGATGATAATATGATCGCGCGGCAACTCAGGTGCCATGTGGGTGATATAGGCCAGCGCGTGAGCAGGCTCCAGTGCCGGGATAATGCCTTCAAGTTTCGTGCACAGCTGAAACGCCGCCAAAGCTTCCGCATCAGTGGCGGACACATATTCAACCCGGCCGGTTTCCTTCAGCCATGAGTGTTCAGGCCCGATGCCGGGATAATCAAGCCCGGCGGAAATTGAATGCGCTTCTTCTATCTGACCATCCTCATCCTGCAAAAGATAGGTGCGGTTGCCGTGCAGTACACCGGGCCTGCCACCGGTCAAAGAAGCTGCATGTTTGTCGGTGTCAATACCATGACCCGCAGCCTCAACCCCGTAAATCGACACCGATGCATCATCTAAAAACTCGTAAAACAGTCCAATAGCGTTGGAGCCACCACCGATGCAGGCCACCAGACTATCCGGCAAACGCCCCTCAGCCTGCATCATCTGTTGTTTGGCTTCACGGCCAATAATCGATTGAAAGTCACGCACCATTGCTGGATACGGGTGCGGGCCTGCAGCTGTACCGATGATGTAAAACGTATCCTCCACATGCGCCACCCAATCACGCAAGGCTTCATTCATGGCATCTTTCAAGGTGCCGGTGCCTGAGGTTACCGGCACAATTTCCGCCCCCAATAACTTCATGCGAAACACATTTGGTTTTTGCCGCTCAATGTCGGTCGCACCCATGTAGACCACACATGGCAGACCAAAACGTGCTGCCACCGTGGCCACTGCCACCCCGTGTTGTCCAGCACCGGTCTCGGCGATAATGCGGGTCTTGCCCATGCGCCGCGCCAGTTGAATTTGCCCCAGGCAATTGTTAATTTTGTGGCTGCCCGTATGGTTGAGTTCATCACGCTTGAAATACAGTTTTGCACCACCGAAATGTTCGGTCAGGCGTTCGGCAAAATAAAGCGGGCTCGGCCGTCCGGCATAATGGTCATTAAGATCATCAAGTTCGCGCTGAAACTCAGGGTCTTTCTTGGCCGTCTCATAAGCGTCTTCAAGTTCCAAAATCAGCGGCATCAGGGTTTCAGCCACAAAGCGACCGCCAAAAATGCCAAACCGGCCTTGTTCATCAGGACCGTTTTTATAAGAATTCAGATTTTTTTCTGACACCTAATTCAACCTTTTACTGCGGCAATAAAACGCGCAATCAATTCAACATCTTTTTTCCCCGGACTTGTTTCCACACCCGATGAAACATCAATAATAGCCGCCCCGGTAAGGGCAATTGCTTCTGCAACATTATGGGCATTCATGCCGCCCGACAACATAAAGTCGCCCTTAATAGCCGCATTGTTCAAAAGCTTCCAGTCAAAGCTGACGCCGTTGCCTCCCGGTAGCGCATTTTTTAAATCCGCTGGTGCTTTGGCATCAAACAAAATCATGTCCGCGATATCTTCATAAGGCGACGCTGCGACAAAATCTTCACGTGCCTCAATGGCTATGGCTTTTAAGGTTGGCAGTTCGAATTTTTGCTTTATTTCGGCAACGCGCGCTGGGCTTTCTTGTCCGTGAAGCTGTAAAATATCAGGGTTAAGACACGCGACAATCTGCTTTAAGGTCGCATCATCCGCATTTACCGTCAGGGCAACTTTGAGTATACCCTCGGGCACAGCAAGCGACAGGCTCGCGGCCTGCTCATAGGAAACATGGCGCGGGCTGCGTTCAAAAAACACAAAACCGACGTAATCAGCCCCGGCCTGACAGGCTGCTTCAAGTGCCTCAACAGTGCTTATTCCACAAATTTTTACCCGGGTATTTTTCATGGGCTCTGTCATGACGGCCTTGGGCGGTTGCGTCAAGCTTTGTGGTTTTGTTTTCTATCCAGGTTTTCCTTCAGCCACTTCACTTTTACCACGGCTTCACCTAGAGCATCCCCTTCACCGTCAAACACCAGATCGCCAAAAAATCCTATTGGAAACCAGCCGCAATTGTCTTCAAAATCGCGGCGAAATTCTTCGAAGCCGAAGGTTTTATCGCCACGTAGAAATATGTCAACGCAGCGGCTTTCGTCTTCGTTGTTGATTGATTTTAAAACCCGATTTTTTTGCCGCATTCCAGTGAACCCTTAAACCAATTTATCTCTGTTAACCAAATAAGCCGGATATACCTGCAATAATGGCATGCAGATTGCTAGTATTACAGATGAATTCGTTTGGTCTGAATTTCTGTGCCAAAATGGGAAACGTCTGAGTTGTGTCCTTATGATAAAGCAAAATGTGGTACTTCGCCAGAATGTGAATGCCCTTTCACCAGATTTGGAAATCGCCGGGGAATTGCCGCAGTTCTCTGTGAGCGTCGTTGACAGACCTGAGCTGGTAGCTGAGCAATGGAAATATCTTGAAAGCTGCGCCCGTGATCCCTTCTCCAGTTATGCCTGGGTAAAAGCCTGGTATGACGCTCACAAAAATATTCCTGATTGTTCACCAACCATCATTTTAGGCACTGATAAAACCCATAAGCCTTTATTCCTGTTGCCGCTTTTTCGTCAAAAAATTGGGCCTTTCAATATCCTCGTGCGTCCGGGTAAAACGCATTCCGCCTGCTCCAGCGGCTTGTTTTCTCATTCCTGCCGGCAGATGATTAATTCCCGCAATGGCAAACAATTTTGGCAATCGGTATTTTCTCAGGTTTCCTGGGCTGATGCCATTGCACTTGACGGTGTGCGCGAGGCGGATATCAGGCAACATAACCCCCTCAGGTATCTGCCGCACATAAATACTGACAACCCTTCTTTTGAAATGCTTCTCACGAGCGACTGGGACAGGTTTTACCGGTCAAAAATAACTCGCAAAGCGAGAAGTAACGTCCGGCGATGTGAAAAACGCCTGTCAGAACTCGGAAAATTACGCTTTAAAACCGCTGATACCAAAGAAGATCGTCTCGCATATTTGCGCGTCTTATTAGCCCAGAAGGCCAATCAGTTCACACTGCGCGGAATAATCAATCCATATTCAAGACCGGGTATAACATCTTTTTACGAAAACCTGGTTGCAGAAGCACAAAACAGCGAACCTCAACCCCTGCTGCTTACCACTCTGGTCCTTGATGAAAAACCACTGGCAATAATTTTTGGTATGATCCAGGCAACGGAATTTCACGGGCTGATCATGTCTATGCAGGAAGGCCCGCTGGCGCGTTTTTCCCCCGGGCGCATCCTGCTGCACCGTACCCTGCAACATCTGTCTCAGATCGGTATCAGAAAAATAGATTTCGGCGTTGGCGAAGCCGGTTACAAGGAAGAATGGGTTGATGCTGAAATTACTCGCCACCAGGTGCTGGCCCCATTGGGTCTCAAAGGCAGGGTTTTGGTGATTGGCATCAAGCTGGCATCAGCCATCAAGGCGCTGATCAAAGGTTCTGGCTGGGCAAAAGAAGTGACACGGCGGGTGCGCTGGTATTCCATGAAAAACTAAACAAAACCGCCAACAACACTCATCGTTCTGCATTACCCTCCACATCCACATATAATCGGGCGCTCTGCCAATCCGCTCCCGCTTGTGACCAGATCCCACCCCTGGCCGTGGTAAAACTGGCCATACATAATGATTTCCATTTTGCCGTCGCCATCTATATCTGCAATTGCGGCAATGGTATTTTCCCACAATACGGCGGGAAAATCACTGTCTTCAAGGGTGACTTCGTTTTGAATGGTTTCGATTTCAGCTTTCCCGTCGACCTCACGCACCACCAGAACAATCGAATATTCCCCTTTGCGGTCGAGATCACGCGCGGTGTTAATAGCATTGATAATAACTTCAAATTTACCATCGCCATCAAGATCGGTTCGGATAAGCTGATGGATTTTTATCGGTGCATCTTTTAATTTCTGGCGCTCGAGAAAAGAAGCCAAAACCCTGGTATACTTCTCATCATCATTGTTCAGAACAATCAGGGTTTTAGGCGAAACTGCAATTTTTTTACCCCCCTCACTATCAAAAATCGCTATCTGCGCTGTGCCTGTTTCTGAAGGAACAAGGGACAATTGTTGGCGAAAATGCGGGTTGCAGCTATTGTTTTCTATTCTTTGGGGCGCACCGATGGGCCACAGTATAGTGCTTTGACGGCCACGCAGATTATAGAGGCGAAAATCCTGTTTCGGTTTCAACAGTTTTGAAATCAGGTCAGCGCTCAGGCGTTTACCATCAACGCCACCGCCAATCAGGCAGGACTGGCCCTGGGCATCGACAGCAATAGCGATGCGGGTTTGCTGGGCAACGGCTGTTGAAAAGCTGCTGTCAGCCCAAAAAATCATCCCTATAAAAGCCGAAAAAATCACGCGGACACGCCGATGATCGGGCGGTCGTTTAAAAAACCAGGCTGGTCGCTGCAAAGCCTTCCAGTGCCGCGTCAACTGATTTAAAGAGCGTTTTTTCATCATAAGCCTGACGACCGCTGTTTTTGCCGCAGGTTAAATCTCTCAATGTCTGCGACAACAAGTTGCTCAGATATTACGTCATTTCTTATCAATTGTAAAAATTCGTGAGTTTTACATCTCGCATCTGGTAAAAAGCGGGGTCCGGGTTTTTGACAAAAAGTGCATAAAAACAAAAGATTAGACCAGGGTTCAATCATCTTGACCCGTTTGCCCTGTTTATGGGCCTATGATCTGGCGTCGGTTTCCAGATGACCCTGTGCTTGCGGCGGCGACAGGGCGGGCTGCATGCTGGCGCGCGAGCTTTCGCGCAGTTGGGCAGCTTCCGCACGCCATTTTGTCGCCTCTTCGGTCATATGACGGGCGTTTTTGCGCCATTTTCCCTGGGCAAGCCATGCAGCAATGCCACCAAAGATGATGCCAAACAGGATCGCTGCAAAAAGCAGTAAATAGAGCGGCAGGCTAACAGCAAAGAAGGGGTCAATCCTGGAAACGGGATCAATTGAAAAAGTTACAATCTGACGATTGGATATCGCGATTGTAATGAGTATGACGCCTACCGGCACCCAGAAAATCCAGGAAAAAAGCTTTTTCAAGCCGCAGGCTCCTTTTTAATACTCAAGCTTGGTGACTAAAATCCAAGGCAGAAAACATGTCTATCCAGACGTCTTGGCAAATTTAACCTTGTTCAGGCGCTCGCGCAATTCCTTGCCGGTTTTAAAGAACGGCACATGTTTAGCCTCCACATGAACGGTGGTTCCGGTTCTTGGATTGCGACCGGTTCTTTCAGGGCGGCTTCTCACCGAAAAAGCGCCGAATCCCCGCAATTCCACCCGGTTTCCCTGGGCAAGAGTGCGCGTGATTTCACCGAAAATTGTATTCACTATTCTTTCCACATCGCGATGGTAAAGATGTGGATTGGTTTGCGAAATCCGTTGAATTAATTCTGATTTTATCATCACTTACCGGCAAAACTGCTGAGCATTTTTTCACTCGATTGTGCTCCTGTTTGCCGCCTCCCCAAGTTTTTAATTGCCACTGGTCAATGAAGGGTGCCAAAGCGCAACGAGGCCGTCAAGTCTAAGTCGTTCAGAGGTCAAGCTTTTTTCATTCAAAAACGCTGCCCCCAGCACCTGAGGCAGGCCAAATGCGCGTGCTGCATACAGGATCATTTTGCTCGAAAGATTGAAATCCGAATACGCAGGTTTGGCCCAATCCACCACTTCAAGGTTTTTATCTATCTTTTTAACAGTCGTTAGCCACGATAACGCCTGTTTTTCTCCACCAATTGCATCCACCAGCTTTGCCTTTAGGGCCTGTCTGCCGGTATAAACCCGCCCATCGGCCAGTTGGCGTGCACGAACAGCATCGAAAGGCCGCCTGCTGGCGACCAGGTCAACAAACCATGTATAGCTGTCCGCAACCATTTCAGCAGTCACGCGACGGGCCTCTTCACTGATTGGAACAAACGGAGATGGCGTCCCCTTAAGGGGGCTGCTCTTTATCTCTTCCATTTTGACGCCGATTTTTTCAAACAATGCGGTGACCTCGGCCCATTGAAAAATCACCCCGATCGACCCGGTAATGGTGTTTCCGCGCGCCACGATATGATCGCCGGCAACGGCGGCTATATAGCCACCGGAAGCTGCCACCGTACCCAATAAAGTGACCACCGGTTTAACGGCGGCAATCTCCCTGATGGCCTCGAACAGTGTTTCAGACCCCGTTGTGGTACCACCGGGACTGTTGATCCAGACAATCACTGCTTTTACTTTGTTGCTATCACGGGCACCATTGAGAAGTTTGATTTTTTCGCGATCGTCAGTAATAAGACCCTCAATGGAAATTCGGGCAATTTGATCGCGGGTTGAGAATTTAAAGCCGCTATCCTCGTCGGCAAAACCAACAGCAAAAACGCCAAAAATTATCACGATAATACTGAGCAGCCGCCAGAACGATACGCGTCGTCTCAGCCGCCTTTTCTCAACAATAGCATCCGCTTCAAGCGTCACAGGAACAGGCCTCTTCCAGATTTTACCAAACCGGTGACAGTCAGGCTGTCACCGGTTTGCAATTCGTTTTAATCGTCGGACTTTTCTTTGTCGTCATCGCCATTGTCGGTTTGCGCTTTGGTAAGTGCTGCCCCGAGAATATCGCCAAGTGACGCACCGCTGTCGGACGAGCCGTATTGTGCCACCGCTTCTTTTTCTTCGGCAATTTCCAGAGCCTTGACGGAAACCGATACCTTGCGGCTGGATCTGTCAAACTGGGTAATACGGGCATCAATTTTATCACCGACGGCAAATCGTTCCGGCCGTTGTTCGGAACGCTCACGGCTCAGATCCGCCCGGCGAACAAAGGCCTGAAGTGAGCCTTCAGCAAGGCTTACTTCGATACCATTGTCTTTAACGGCGGTAACTTCGCACGTTACCACAGCACCACGACGCAACTCCTGGGCTTTTTCCATCGGATCGCCATCAAGCTGCTTGATACCGAGTGAGATGCGCTCCTTGTCCGTATCCACATCAAGCACAATGGCTTTGACCACATCACCTTTTTTATATTCGGCAATGGCTTCTTCGCCGGATTTGTTCCAGTCAAGATCAGACATATGAACCATACCGTCCACATCGCCATCAAGACCGATAAACAGACCGAATTCGGTAACGTTCTTGATTTCGCCCTCAACAAGCGTGTCTTTGGGGAATTGATCAGAGAACGTCAGCCATGGGTTGTCTGTGCACTGCTTGAGGCCAAGAGAGATGCGGCGCTTGTTGGGGTCAACCTCAAGCACCATAACTTCGACTTCCTGCGAGCCGGCGACAATCTTGCCGGGGTGAATGTTCTTTTTCACCCAGCTCATTTCCGACACATGAACAAGACCTTCAATGCCTTCTTCCAGTTCAACAAATGCACCGTAATCGGCAATATTGGTAACCCTGCCAGTAAATTTGGAACCAACCGGATATTTGGCTTCCACACCATCCCAGGGATCAGCTTCAAGCTGTTTCATACCTAAGCTGATGCGTTGAGTTTCCTGATTGATACGGACAATCTGTACATTGACAGTCTGGCCGATGGAGAGAATATCGCTGGGGTGATTGACGCGCTTCCAGGCAATGTCGGTCACATGCAACAGACCGTCAATACCGCCAAGGTCTACGAATGCACCGTAATCGGTGATGTTCTTGACCACACCTTCAACCACCTGATCTTCTTTAAGATTGGCAACGATCTCATGGCGTTGTTCGGCGCGCGCTTCTTCCAGAATGGCGCGACGCGAGACCACAATATTTCCACGGCGCTTGTCCATTTTGAGGATCTGGAACGGCTGGGTAATATTCATCAGCGGTGAAATATCGCGGATCGGGCGGATATCCACCTGACTGCCGGGCAGAAAAGCTATGGCACCATCAAGGTCAACCGTAAATCCACCCTTGACGCGACCAAAGATCACACCATCTACGCGCTCATTGGCATCGAATGATTTTTCCAGCTTGACCCAGCTTTCTTCACGCCGGGCTTTTTCACGGCTGAGAACAGCTTCACCAAGAGCATTTTCAATTCGATCCAGAAAAACTTCAACTTCATCACCAAGCTCCAGCAAAGTTGTGGATCCCGGTGCCTGAAATTCTCTCAGAGGGACACGGCCCTCGGTTTTCAGGCCAACATCAATAACAGCAAGATCATTTTCAATCGCAATGATCGTTCCTTTTACAACGCTACCTTCTTTTGGCGATCCTTCGCCAAAGCTCTCTTCCAGGAGAGCTGCAAAATCTTCGCTAGTGGGGTTCATACTAGCAGCGGACAATTCGGTCATTAAGGCTCCTCAGCACTACATACAAAGTCGGCCCATGAAATAGTCAAAAGGTTCATGGGACTTCCCGAACCAGCCTGTTCAGCACCATGCCAATCAGCCCGAATTCAGGTAATTAAATCAAAATTCCTTACCACAGTTGTTCAATCAACAAGGATCAGCATCACTCAAGCAGACCAAAAGGAGCGCGCAAAACCATAACGCACCCTTTTAAAACCCGCTTATTTGCTGTCGATCCATTCAACAGCCGAGCGGAATGCCGTTTCTATATCTAAATTTGACGTATCGAGCAAGTGCGCATCTTCGGCTTGTTTCAATGGAGCCGTTTTTCGATTGCGATCACGGTCATCGCGCGCCTCGATATCGCAGGTAACCTGTTCAAGCGTTCCAGTATATCCGGCAGCTACAAGTTCTAAAAACCTACGTTTTGCTCGGGTTTTTACTGATGCAGAGACAAAGAGTTTGATGTCGGCATCGGGACAGACGAAGGATCCGATGTCACGACCATCAAGAACGGCACCTTGGGGATTTTTTGCAAATTGTCGCTGGAATTGCAAAATTGCCGCGCGCACCCGCGGCTCGGCGGCAACAATAGAAGCGGCATCAGCAATCTGTGGGGTACGCAATCGGCTTTCTTCCACGTTTGACATATCCAGCTCAAGGGCTGCTTTTTGCGCAGCTGTGACGTTGGCCGGCTCCTCACCAGCCTCAAGCACATCAAAGGCTACTTTGCGATACAGCAATCCGGTATCGAGATAGGCCAGCTGATAGTGTTCAGCCAGTTTTTTTGCCAGAGTTCCCTTGCCCGATGCCGAAGGGCCGTCAATCGCAATAATCATTCTGCTCTCTATGTGAAAGTCGCACCAAGGGCTGTCATCTCTTCAATAAAATCGGGAAAACTTGTGGCAATCATTGCGCCGTCATCAATGGTAATGGGTTTCTGGCTTCTCAGACCCATGATCAAAAATGCCATGGCAATACGATGATCCATATGGGTTTCAATCAGGCCGCCACCGGGCACACTGTCTGCGCCATAGACAACCAGACTGTCTTCACCTTCTTCATGTTCAACGCCGCAGGCTTTGAGACCCGCTGCCATGGCTGCCAGACGGTCGCTTTCCTTGACGCGCAATTCGCCAAGTCCGGCCATATGAGTTTCGCCCGATGCAAAAGCTGCCGCCACACATAAAACCGGATATTCATCTATCATGCTTGGCGCTCTGGCAGCGGGAACCTGCACGCCTTTAAGGTTACTGGCTCTAACCCGGAGATCACCAATGGTCTCGCCACCTTCTTCGCGCTCATCAACAATTGTAATCCTGGCACCCATTTCCTTTAAAGTCGTAATCAGGCCGGTGCGGGTGGGATTTAACATGACATCTGTCAGCAAAATATCAGACCCGGGTATAATCAGCGCCGCCACCAGCGGAAAGGCGGCAGAACTGGGATCGGCGGGAACAGTAATATTGCCTGGACGCAACTCGGGCTGGCCGGTTAACTCAATGCGTCGTCCATGGGCCTGGGGAGTGATGTTAACCTCAGCACCAAAATAAGTCAGCATACGCTCGGTATGGTCGCGCGTGGGCTCTGGTTCGATCACTGTCATAACACCAGGCGTATTGAGCCCGGCCAGTAAAACAGCTGATTTGACCTGTGCCGACGCTACAGGAAGCGTATATTCAATGGCTAAGGGGTCGTGCGCGCCTTTCAGGGTCAGTGGCAATCGATCATTGTCATTGTTTACAACGCTCGCCCCGATATCGGCCAGTGGCGTCAAAACGCGTCCCATGGGCCGCTTGGACAGTGAGCTGTCACCGCTGAACTCCACCGTCATATTATGACTGGCCACCAGACCAAGACACAGGCGCACCCCGGTTCCGGAATTACCGAAATCCAGAGGCTTGTCCGGTTGGCAAAGGCCACCGGTGCCCACTCCCTTTATCAGCCACTTGCCATCATCGGTTTTTTCAATATGACCACCCATTGCACGCATGGCGTCAGCAGTAGCCATAATATCTTCAGCTTCGAGCAAATTCGAAACCAATGTTTCACCCACACAGGAGGTGCCAAGTATCAAAGCGCGGTGAGAAATTGACTTGTCACTGGGGACACGCAGTTTCCCAAGCAATGGTCCGGATTTTTGGACGGAAACAGGAAGTGATTTAGCCATATGAATTGGCACCATTGGTGAGCCTTAAGCCTTTGTTCAGCAACTAATTGAATTTCTTGGTCCGAAGTATTTGACACCAAGCGTTGTCCATGGCAAGGGATGCCGCGCGATTTCGGTTAAAATAGAGAGGGAAAAGTGACAAAACCAGAACTTGGAACCAAACGGGAATGTCCTGAATGTGCGGTAAAATACTATGATCTAGGCCGCAGTCCTTGTGTATGTCCCAAATGCAGCACCAGCTTCGAGCTGGATGTAGCCCCACCTTCGCGCGCAGTTCGCGCAGTTAAAGCAGAAAAACCCAAAGCTGCCGAAAAACCTGAAGCGGCCCCGCCAGATGAAAAAGTAGAGGTGGTTAGCCTCGACGAATTGGGAGCCGAAGAACAGGACGGCGAAGAAAACATGGAAGACGGTGATGAGGCCGCCCTGGCTGACATTGATATTCCCGATGAAGATGATGATGATGATGAAACAGAGACAAATGATGCGTTTTTAGACACGGAGGACGATGACAGCACCGATGTTTCCGGCCTTCTTGGCACCGACATCGGCAAAGGCAATGATGAAGGATAAGAATTTTTTGCATCCACTCTCCACCGCGGATGCAATTTTTTCTTGATTGCGAGCATATAGAACCCTAAGTTCCCTCGCACACCAGACCCATAATCCGAACCGCGGACTGTTCCCAGTCCACCCACGGATTAAAACAGGGGCCATAGCTCAGTTGGGAGAGCGCTTGCATGGCATGCAAGAGGTCGGCGGTTCGATTCCGCCTGGCTCCACCATTTTCCGAAATATTTTAGATATACATTTGAACAGGTTAAGAGGTATTCCGTTACCTACAACAGGCCCGGTCACTCTTTTACAAGAGGTCTCCGGTCATCTCTCGGTCACTCGTTATTATGACAAAATATGTCAAATTCAGCCCGGAATTGGGCTTTGAGATGCATTCCTGGCACTGGCTCAATCAATCTTAAAAATCCGTTTTAACAAGATGTATTAGTTCATCCATTGTCAGCCAAGGTCGTTTTGTATGGATCATGCGATGACAGTTGGCGCACACCAATTTTAGGTCGGATAGCTTTGTTTTCTCACCTGGATTCATTTCATGAACCGGATTGATATGATGGCATTCGATGAACCGCCTACCGCGCTCACCGTAGAATTCCGAGAAGTCGAAACGACAAGCCTCGCAGAACAACCGGTCGTGCGATTTAAGGAAGGCCTCCTTTTTCTGCGCGACAATTTTTGGTGAGCGCTCTCGACTTCGATGCAACCGGGTAACAATACGCCCTTCTGACGCTTCTTCGATTTCCGGTTCGTCAAATTCAAGTTGCAAATCTTCGTGGATATGACCTTCTAATAGCGCTCGGGTCAACGCTGTTGCTTTCCGCAATCCTGGCAGATCGTCGCCAAAACGATCCCAAACTTCTTGTTCCAACTTTTCCGTGGATACTAGGCCCATTTTATCTTGTAAAGTATATGCCGGGTCATGTGAGCGGATGTTGATGATTTTCGTGTATACACCGTTCACATTTCTAAATTTCTCATCGCCGGTCAGGCAAAGTACATGAGCCAAGGATCGGATTTCGTTGGAAAGTGCAATAATTTCATCGCTTGGTTTTCCCGGTATTTTATCGCGGTTCAGTAAATAAAATTCAAGTGCCAGCATAATTTCATCGCGAGTCCAATCAGGATTGCAAGGTTTACCGGTTACCTGGTGAACTTGAAAACCAAGGTCTTCAAGCAAGCGTTTAACAGTTGCATCACCGCCGCTAAACTCGTGTGGTTTCAGTGGGCCTATTTCTGGTTTCGCATAACCATGAGCTGCACCAACAATGGCTTTTGAGGCATACTCACGTCCGTTGTAGAATAAGAAGTATGACCGCGCATCAAAAAAGCCGTATCGATTAAGAAAGGCTTCTTTTCCAAGTCTGTTGTATTCGTCAATTGCCTTCAGAACGGCATCTTGGGTAATATCTTGAAGTGGCATACACCCAATTTGTCAGGTAGTTGGGCGAAAAGCAACTTACATTGGTCCTGACCTGCTCCCCAAGTTGTCCTCATTCATAAGTTAGTCCTGTTCATGTTATGGTCTGTTTTGGACCGGGTTGCAAATTCGTTTGGTGTGAGCCAGTTCAGGCTCGAGTGTGGCCGGTTGTAATTGTAATCAGCTCTCCATTCTTCGATGATATTGCGGGCGTGATTGTAACTGGCAAACAGGTGTTCGTTCAGACATTCATCCCTCAGCTTGCCGTTGAAGCTCTCAACAAAGCCATTTTGCATCGGCTTGCCAGCCGCGATGTAGCGCCACTCAACTTTCGTGTCTTGTTGCCATTTCAACATGGCGTTTGATGTGAGCTCGGTGCCATTATCCGAGACAATCATGCACGGAGCGCCCCGGTGTTCTATAGTTTTGTCCAATTCCCGTGTCACCCGCTCTCCTGACAGTGAATTATCGACAACTGTGGCCAGACATTCCCGGCTGAAGTCATCAATGATGCACAGAATGCGGAACCGACGGCCATCAATGAGACTGTCAGAGACAAAATCCAGAGACCATCGCTGGTTTTCGCCTTGGGGGATCGTCATCCCGGTGCCCGCGTGCCCAAAACCCGCTTCCTGCCGCCGCGTTTGCGCACTGTAAGGCGTTCCTCCTTGTAAAACCGTGCCAACGGCGATCCGCGTATCCCAACGATGCCAAACCGTCAGCGGGGATGTTCTGGTGACGCTGGAATTATTTGCACAGTGAAGGTGCGGTGCGGATATCGCCGCCAAACCAGCTCGTCTGCTGGCACTTTATACCGGGAAATTGCTTTGCGATTGCAAAACAATTGATGATGGCGCACCCTCAGGTAGTTTTGCCGCCATTGGCCTGACAGGGATCTGGTTGGTGGCCGTGCAATCAAGGAGATAGGGTGGTGTTAATTTGATGTTACAGGAAATAAGAGATAAAACCGACGGATTATCAACAGCGCACATGCTGCACTATCTGCTGGAGGAACGTTTTTGCGGCGAAGTGGCGGTAACCGCCTCGCTTAAATCATCCAGCATTGTGGTTTTGAAACTGATTTCAGATATCGTTCCCTCAACACCTGTGTTTTTTTGCCACCCGCAACCAACATTTCCTGAAAGCGACACCTATCGCGCCGAGATCACCGATCTGTTCGGCCTCACCAACATAAAAACCGTAACCCGCAGCGATCCGCTAGCAAAAAACCGCTCGTTCGAACGCTGCGAAAAACTGTGGAATGAGGCGGCAGCGCGTGGTAAAACCCGTGAGATCATCCACCTCAATGACACGCTCTCACCCTATAAATGCTGGATCAAGGCCGCCTACCACGAGCGATCTGTCGAACCGCAAGGTCATCGGCTCGATGTCTATGCCGGCATGGTGATTGTAGATGTTCTGCACGGCCGCACACCTGAGACAATTGACCGGTTCATGCATGCTCACAGGTTGCCCTATCATCCCAAGGTCACCCGCGTTAAAAAACAGATCACCGTTACCGAGGGTCCGGTGATCGGTTATCACTTTTGAGCAATTCACAGGCTGGCGTAATATTCCTTGAGGATCGCCACCACCTCAGGTCGGCTGAACTCGGGCGGTATGTCGGCATTGCTTGAGAGCATTTCGCGCTGTTGTGTGCCGGATATCGATATATGATGTTTGCTATCATGGGGGCAGGTTTTGGCTGTCGCCATGCCATAACACTTCTTGCAGTAAAAAGTGATGTCTATCTTGAGCGGACGGGTAACAAGGGCGCCCTCCCACAATTCATCGAATATGTGGTGGGCATCGAACGGTCCGTAGTAATCGCCGACACCGGCATGATCGCGCCCCACGATCAGGTGCGAGCAGCCGAAATTCTGGCGAATGAGCGCATGAAGCAATGCCTCGCGCGGGCCGGCATAGCGCATCTCGATGGGGTAACCCGCCTGTATGACAGTGTCTTTGCGAAAATAATTGTCAATCATCGCCTGAATGGCCCGGGTGCGGACATCAGCTGGAATATCTCCAGGCTTCAAAGCGCCCAGAACCTGATGAATAAAAACCCCGTCGGTTACTTCAACTGCAATTTTCGCCAGATACTCATGACTGCGGTGCATGGGGTTTCTGGTTTGAAAAGCCGCTACACGTGACCAGCCTTTTTCAATAAAAAGAGCACGGGATTGTTCGGGCCGCAAATAAAGATCGGCGTATTTTTCAGGATACTCACCTTCAGACAACACGCTCACAGGTCCACCAAGATTTACAGCGCCCTGCTCCAGCACTTTTTGTACACCGGGATGGGCAGGATCGGTTGTGCGATAGACATTTGTACATTCAAATTCTTTGTCTATCGAGTATTTTTCACCAACCGACATAATAGCCATTATATCGCCGCTTTGACCGTCGCACAGGGCAACCTCCTCACCAATGGAGATTTGATCAGCGAGTTCCTGGCTGGTTGACAGGGTAATCGGTATTGGCCAGAAAACGCCATTGGCCAGCTTCATGTCGGCGCAAACGCTACGCCAGCCACCTTCGCCCATAAACCCCGCCAGAGGCGTATAAGCGCCCATGCCAAGCATCAAAAGGTCAGAGACCTCACGACTGGTAATCGGCACTTTCAGGAGCGTTTCAGCGCGTTCAAGTGCTTCGGCCTGTGCGCTTTCGGGCACCAGTAAAGGCCTGATCATCTCTGATGCATGGGGCGGGACAAGTTGCGGCATGGAATACTGACCGATCAATCTATAATGTGATAAACAGGGGCTTTTTCCATTGTCCATTCGTCGGTTTTGGCATCATATTGCGACAAGGTGAAGCAATGCCAGTTTTCGTCATCGAGCTTCATATGATCGCCGCGATAATAATACCCCGGCCAGCGTGTTTCCTTGCGGAACAGTGTGTGATGGGTGACAGAAAATGATGCGGTGAGCCGGTGTTGCAGTTCCCAGGCGCGCTGCAGCTGGTGCATATCTTCAGCACCCAGATGGGCCACATCTTCTTTAAGCATCTGCAAAAGCTCAAGACCGCGGTTAAGCCCCCAGTCATTGGTCATGTAGTTGGTGGAGATACCGCCAACATATTCGTCCATGATTTTCTCCAGGCGCTGAAGGCCATGCAGCGGCAACAGATAACTTGGTGACACTGTTCCAGCGACAATCTCATTGCGGCCAACCTTGTAATTCTCCAGAGGCTTGTAGATGACTTCCTTGAGATCTTCATACTCGCTCTCACTGATCTCAGGCTGGTCGTTGCCCAGATCATTAATATATTTGACCGCAGCCTTTGCCGCAATCCGGCCTTCGGTGAACGACCCGGACGAGAATTTATGCGCAGTACCACCAATGGTGTCACCGGCACCGAAAAGCCCGTCAACCGTCATCATCCGGTTATAGCCCCACTGATATTCATCCGGGGCGTAGTCTTCCGGACCACTGGCCCAGGCACCCGAACAAGTGGCGTGTGAACCCATGACGTAAGGTTCAGACGTGGTCAACTCAGGATTGGTATGTTTGGGATCGATGTTTTGCGATGCCCACACCACGGCTTGTCCAATCGTCATGCCGAGGAAGTTTTCCCAGCCGACCTGTTCCAGATGCGGATCCTTGAAGGCTTCCTTGGTCACCATGCGGATAGGACCGCGACCGGCGGCAACTTCCTTTAAAATAGCGTGGTTGCGCAGACACGTCGGCACCGGGTGTTTGTCGATATAATCGCCCACCATGGCTTTGGTATCTTCATACCAATTCGATTCATATTCCTCGCCATTGACGTTTTCAGTGTAGGTTTTAAGATGCAGGAAGTAGGCACCAACAGGACCATAGCCATCTTTGAAGCGGGTAAGTACGATGCGGTTTTCCATCTGCGTCATCTTGGCGCCAACCTGAATTGGCAACGCATAAGCTGACGCACTGCTCCACGGTGCATACCACGTCCGTCCCATGCCTTCACCGGTTGAGCGCGGCTTGAAGATGTGAGAAGCACCACCGGCACAGACAATGACGGCCTTGCCACGGAAGACATGAAAATCTCCGGTGCGCACGTTAAACCCGACAGCTCCGGCGACCCGGTTCTCTTTGTTTTTATCCATCAAAAGATGGGTGATCATAATGCGGTTATAGATCTTAGTGGCCGCTTTCCTCGCAGCTTCGGCGACAATCGGCTTGTAGCTTTCACCGTGGATCATGAT
>CAZVAZ010000026.1:0-18019 GCA_964625235.1 uncultured Hyphomicrobiales bacterium | reverse complement strand
TGTGCAATACCAAAACCAACTTGTCCGGCACCGCAAATAAGTACTTTCATGAAAAATATGCCTCATTGCCATCAATCACATTTTCTAATTGCGATCTTTGGACGCCACTCCCAGAAGTTTGAGTTTTCGATGCAATGCCGAACGCTCCATGCCGATAAAAGAAGCTGTCCGGGAAATGTTACCACCAAAGCGGTTAATCTGTGCCAATAGATATTCCCGCTCAAACACTTCGCGCGCATCACGCAGCGGCAATGCCGTCAAGACCTCGCCGCCCGCCCCGTTTATGGCAGACGATGACCGTGAGCCCGCTTCTGTCGCCAGCATTTCAGCCGTGATCGAGTTTCCCGGTTCATCACCGGCCATAATCATCAATCGCTCTATGTTGTTGCGCAACTGACGCACATTTCCAGGCCAGTTACCGGCTTGCAGGGCTGCCAGTGCCTCGGTGCTGACTTCGAGCATGGGCAGACCGGTACTGGCGGAAATGTTGGTCATGAAATAATCAATCAATTCGGGAATATCATCGCGCCTTTCGGTCAACGTCGGAATATTTAAAGGAACCACACTCAAGCGATGAAAAAGATCTTCGCGAAACCGGCCATAGGTAATTTCCTCTTCAAGGTTCTTGCTTGTGGATGAAATGATCCTGACATCAACTTTTACCTGATGCTTGCCGCCAATACGGTGAAAGGACTGCTCCACCAGCACGCGCAACACTTTGCCTTGAGTTTCAAGCGGCATATCAGCAACTTCATCGACAAATAAAGTACCATTATGAGCCGCCTCAAGGGCACCCACGCTACCGCTGCCATTGGCTCCGTCTTCTGAGCCAAATAATTCCAGTTCAACATTTTCCGGCGACATGTTTGCAGCATTTATGGCAACAAACGGGGCATTGGCGCGTTTGGAACATTGATGCAGCATCCGTGCGACCAGCTCCTTGCCCGAACCCGCCGGTCCCGATATCATGATACGGCTTCCAGTGGGTGCGGCACGCTCAATTTGCTGGCGCAGCTGCCGCATGGCGCTGGATTGACCAACCAGAACCAGATCACCGCCGGATTTGACTTTCAGTTCTTCAAATTCCCGCCTGAGTCTGGAAATTTCGAGTGCGCGCGTCACCACATGGATCAAACGATCGGCCTTGAAGGGTTTTTCAATAAAATCGTACGCTCCCAGCCTTATGGCCGACACCGCAGTTTCGATATTGCCATGGCCGGAAATAATAACCACCGGCAGATTGGGGTGGAGGTCTTTAATAACTTCAAGTACCTCAAGCCCATCCAGCCGACTGCCCTGAAGCCAGATATCGAGGATGATCAGGGCCGGGCGCCGATCGGCGATGGAGGCAAGCGCGCTGTCGCTGTCACCGGCCATTCGCGGGGCAAAGCCTTCATCCTCCAGAATGCCACCAACCAGTTCCCTGATATCGGCTTCGTCATCAACAATCAGTATGTCAGACGCCATAAATTGACCTTTACTCATTACTCATTACCTGTTTGACATCATTCGCCATCACATCACTGCGGCTTGATCTGGCTTTTTGGAATTCCCGGTCTGCTTCTTTTCCATCTTCGGATGCCTGCGACTTGTTTATCTGTGGTGGTAAATCAATCGTCACCATTGCACCGCTGCCGTGTTTCTTTTTGTCAGGTGTGTCGCTTAGAAGAATCGTTCCGGAATGTTCTTCAACAATTTTCTTAACAATAGCCAGCCCCAGCCCGGTGCCTTTGTCACGGGTTGTCATGTATGGCTCGAACAAACGACTGCGCTTTTCCTGTGGCAGTCCGATACCATTATCTATGACCTTCAATCGAATACGTTTTGAGCTGGATTTTAAAGCCACGTCAATTGCACCTTTAAAGCCTTCATTTTCAGGATTTTTCTGCCGCGTTTCTATGGATTCCAAAGCGTTTTTAACCAGATTGGTTAGTGCCTGGGTCATCAGGCGGCGATCAAGCATGGCCATAACCGGTGACTTCGGCAGGACAAGATTAATATCGACATCGCTATGTCCCACCTGCTGCAAAAAGATTGCCTCTTGAATGGTTTTGCCCAGATCTACCGGCTCCAGTACCGCAGACGGCATGCGCGCAAATGAAGAAAACTCATCAACCATACTGCCAATATCTTCTACCTGACGGATGATTGTTTCGGTACATTTTTCAAAAATTTCAGGATCGGTAGTGATCTGACTTCTGTATTTTCTTCTCAGGCGTTCAGCCGACAATTGAATGGGTGTTAGAGGATTTTTGATTTCATGGGCGATGCGGCGCGCAATATCTGCCCAGGCTGATGTTCTTTGAGCCGAAACCAGCTCGGTAATATCATCAAAGGTAATCACATGCCCGCGTGCCTTTCGACGCCTTTTCTCCATGCTCACCTTGACCAGAAGATTGTGATCGACATCGTTTCGAACCAGCGTGAGCTGTTGTTCGGATTGCCCGCGTTTATTGGATAATGCCTTTGAGACTACTGAGGAAAACTCCGGTAGAATATCATCAAAAGCCTGTCCCGTCAGGGGTTTGCTGTCTGTACCGATCATCTCTTCGGCTGATTGATTGGCAAGCGTGATAATACCCTTTGCATCCACGCTAAGTACGCCAGCAGAAACATCCGACAATACAGCTTCTGTAAATCGCCTGCGCTCCTCAAGTTTTTTATTGGCATCCACAAGGTCCATGCGCTGGGATCGCAACTGTGTTGTCATCTGATTGAAACTGTGGCTGAAGGCCGCAAGATCGCCTTCAGAATTTCGTACGGGCACAACAACATCCAGGTTTCCTTTGGCCACATCGAGCGAGGCCGATATCAACCGCCCTATTGGTGCCACCAGTCGATCTGCAACCCACAGGCCAAACCAGAACGAAGACAGAAGAAAAATTAGCGCCAAGCCCGTATACATCAGGGCAAAAAGATAGATCTGACTGTCCCGCTGGGCTTCAAGCTTATTATAGATAACTTCACCGCTACGAGCATTTTTCAGATGCTGTATTATTTTGGGGTCGACAAATCTATAGGCGTATAAAAAAGCCCCGTCGTAATTCTTTAATCGAACGAGTGCTCTGACAAGATTTGTCTCGCGCGGTGGAAGAACAACAAGTTTTCCGTTTTCGGCATTTTCAAAATCTTCATCGGAAGGCGCAATATACCTGGTTTCACTATTGGCCAGTGCACTGACAATCACCTTTTTGTCTTTTGAAAGGATAAAGCTTGCCGGCAGGCCTCTCAGAAACGTCTGCTGTCTGAACACCTGGGAGAACTGAAGCCGTTTTTCCGACAGTGCCTTATAGACACGGTCAAGATCGCCCGCCATAGCGGTTACATCCGATCCCATAATCCGACCGTTTTCCTGCACATATGCTTCAGCTACAATTAACGCGTTTTCGACAATCTGCCGCGTGCCTTGCGAGAAATATGTGTCCATGCCGCGCTTCAGAGTAACGC
The DNA here is from genome assembly GCA_964625235.1 of uncultured Hyphomicrobiales bacterium. Taxonomy (GTDB): domain Bacteria; phylum Pseudomonadota; class Alphaproteobacteria; order Rhizobiales; family JAJFHR01; genus JAJFHR01. The sequence goes on along the minus strand of CAZVAZ010000026.1, from coordinate 14,572 downwards.
TGGCAAAAACCGCCACTGTAATTGTTGGCAATAAAGCCATGAGAGAAAACAGCGTGACCAGCCGCACATGTAATCTTGCACCCGCCTGACCCGACAGGCGGGCCTGCCTCAAAACATAAATATGCCAGGCAATCAGCAGCCCCATGGCCACAACCAGCACCCCGTTTACGCCAAGCAGAATATCAGCAATCGTGCCATTGCTATCAAGTGTGGTTATTCCCAGCCGGATGGAAAAAGAGGCAATTCCGAAAATGACGGAAAGCACAACAATGGTCAGGCCAAGACGTAAAATCTTAGGTTTTGAAATCAGGTGCAGGGCATTTGATGTGGGGGGTGCCGCAGGCATTTCGACGCTGATTGACATTCCTGTTACACCCGAAAATTCAAACTAGTGATGTCGGGCCAGGCTTCGATAATTTGGCTGTCCGCAGCCATGCCCGACCGATTGAAATCGAATAATGCTCCCCTAACTGCGACAAATCAACAACTATGTTACAAAAATACAACAAAAAACTAATGGCACAACCTTTACTGGCTGTGCAGCACACCTTTTACTATCTCAATATCAAGTTCCCTGATTTTTTTGCGCAAGGTATTGCGGTTGATGCCCAGCAATGTTGCTGCCTGTAACTGATTACCTTGGGTGGCCACCAATGCTGCTGATATAAGCGGGTGTTCCACCTCACTGATAAATCGCTGATACAGGCCGTCCGGCGGCAGTTTTTCGCCAAACCGGGCAAAATAGGCGCCAAGATAGCTTTCCACATAATCCGACAGATCCTGTGCTGCTGCCATTGCCGGGTGTTCCGACAATGAGTGCTCAAGTTCGTGGCTTATGTTTTGTGCGGTAATGGTTTCTTCCGAACACAGCACGGTAAGCCTGCGTATGAGGTTTTCAAGTTCTCGCACATTACCCGTCCAGCGGTGTTTCATGATGGCGTCGATTGCTGCGGGTTCAATCGATTTTTGCGGCAGGCCTTCCTGCGCCACCAATGAAAAAAAGTGCTGAACAAGATCGGGGATATCTTCGGTCCGTTCACGCAAGGGTGGAATTCTGATCGGCACCACGTTAATGCGGAAAAACAGATCTTCGCGAAACAGCCCTTGAGCAATATGGTGGCGCAAATCCCGGTTGGTGGCAGCAATGATGCGCACATTGGTCTTGATTGCCACTGTACCACCGACAGTGGTATATTCGCTTTCCTGCAAAACCCTGAGCAGCCGCGTCTGGGCCTTCATGGGCATATCGCCAATTTCATCGAGAAACAAAGTCCCGCCCGCCGCCTGCTCAAACCTTCCTGCGGTGCGGGTATTGGCCCCGGTAAAAGCGCCTTTTTCATGCCCGAACAGCTCTGATTCAATCAATTCATGCGGAATTGCTGCCATGTTTACGGCAACAAACGGCCCTTTGTTGCGCGCACCATGATCATGCAGTGCGCGTGCCACCAACTCTTTGCCAGTACCCGATTCACCTGAAATCATCACTGTTAAATCCGTGCGTGTCAGTCTCGCAATGACGCGGTAAATATCCTGCATGGCCGCCGAACGACCGATAAGATTAATTCCCTCGACTCTATCAGCGTCTGGTTGTGGCGGTGATTTGCGGGCATCGACATCGCTCAGTGCCCGCCCGACAATGGTAATAAGTTCATTGAGGTCAAAAGGTTTGGGCAGATACTCATACGCCCCCTGCTCTGAGGCGGTTATGGCCGTCATAAGTGTGTTTTCCGCACTCATCACCACAATCGGGAGTTGCGGTCTGATTTTCTTTATTTTCGGTATGACATCAAAGGCATTTTCATCGGGCAAAACCACATCGGTAATAACCAGTTGCCCCTCGCCTTCATTAACCCAGTGCCACAAGGTTGCAGCATTGCCGGTTGCGCGTACATTATAGCCCGCACGCGCCAGAGCCTGGTTCAAAACCATGCGGATGCCATCATCATCTTCGGCAATAAGGATTGTTTCGCCTGCCATTACCTGATTGTCTCCATACTGTTTTTCTCGTCCTTGTGCAAAGGCATCAGCACCTTGAAAACTGTGCGGCCGGGCCGAGAATCACATTCGACAATGCCGCCATGATCGCCGATTATCTTGGCAACCAGAGCGAGCCCCAGCCCCATGCCGGATTTTTTAGTGGTAACAAACGGATCAAACAGATGCGGCAGCAAATCCGGCGGCACACCGGGGCCATTGTCTTCAATTCTGATTTCAAGCGGCAGATTTATCCGCGCGCTGACACCGGGCACACTCAGTCGGACGCCGGGACGAAATGCTGTCGAAATCACCACAGACCCCGCACCCGTTGCCAAATCAGCAGCCTCTGCGGCATTTTTCAGAAGATTCAAAAAAACCTGAATAAGCTGGTCGCGGTCGCCCGGCACCGGTGGCAACGAAGGATCATAAGCCAGACTTATCTCAAGGTCCGAGGCAAACCCGTTAACCGCTATCTGTTTAACGTGCTCAAGCACCGAATGAATGTTCACCGGCTCGCAGTCTATCGGGCGATTGTTGCTGAATTTCTGCATATTATCGACCAGACGACAGATACGGTCGCTCTCGTCGCGAATTAACGTTGTAAGAACGCGATCCTCCGTCGACACAGAAGCTTCAACCAGTTGGGCTGCACCGCGTATGCCTGACAGCGGGTTTTTGATTTCATGGGCCAGGATAGCAGCCATCGCCGACAAAGAGCGCACAGCATTCCTGTGGCTGACCTGGCGATCTATCTGCCGCGCCATAGTGCGCTCCTGAAACATCACCAGAACGTCTTTGCGCCCCTGCGCCATCAGGTTTACCTGAACATCGACCAAACGGTTTTCACCATTGCGTGGGGTGCCAAGATTAATGCCATATTCGCTAAAGCTTGCGGACTTTTCTCTAGCCTGCTCAATCAACAATAACAAAGGACTGCTAAAGGGTACAAACTCGCGCAGCGCATGGCGGGTTAAGACCGATGCCCCGACACCAAAAAAAACTTCCGCTGCATCATTGACATAAGACGCAACACCATCTTCTTCGATCACCAGAACCGGATGCGGTAAAGATTTCAAAATCAGGCTGGTATCGGCACCCGCAAGCACCCGCTCCTCAGGGTTGCGCAGGTTTGATGAAACGGGGTCAGACATCAAGCCGCAACCTTTTCTTCAACCGCATCAAACAAAGCAGCGATGGAGTGCAGAATTTTCTTAGGGTCGTGCGACGTTATGATTTCGCGCCGCCGCGCTATAACAACGGCAGCAAGATCATCAGGAATCTGCTCAACTAAAACATCAATATATGCACTTAAGTGTTTGCGAAAACTAAGAATACCAATATGGTGATCGTAGTGAGACAGGGTGTTTTCAAAATGTTCCTGAATGACATCACGTTGGACATGAAGGGCGGGAGGTTTTATATCCGGCATTGTAGGCGACGGTTTGCTATCGAGAAATTTGGCAATCTGACCCGGCATCCACGGTTGGCCCCGGGCTGCCCTGCCAATCATAATGCCATCGGCACCGGATTGAGCAAGTGCTTGTCGGGCATCGTTCAGATTGCAGATATCACCATTGACAATCACAGGTATGGAGACCGCCTGTGCCACAGGAGCGACTGCCGCCCAATCAGCCCTGCCCTTGAAAAACTGGCAGCGGGTGCGACCATGAACCGTTATCATATGCACGCCAGCTTGCTCGGCTCTTGTGGCAAGGGCTGCAGCATTAAGGTTTTCGCTATCCCAGCCAAGGCGCATTTTTAACGTCACCGGTACGCTCACCGCTGAAACAGTTGCCTCAATCAATTCCAAAGCGTGATCAAGATTGCGCATCAATGCCGATCCCGATAAGCCATGCGTAACCTTGCGCGCCGGACATCCCATATTGATGTCAATGATCTGAGCGCCCATGTCCTCGGCCACCTTTGCACCCAGCGCCATCCAGCGGGCCTCACGACCGGCGAGTTGCATGGCAAAAGGCGTGATATTGGCGCTGCCGGAGGCTTTTTGCACCATCTCGGGATGCAATCCTGCCAGCCGTTCACTGGCAATCATCTCGGAAACAACAAGCCCGGCGCCAAATCCATGCGCTAGCTTGCGGAATGGTTCATCGGTAATTCCTGACATCGGTGCCAGTAAAACCCGATTTTTAAGACGTATGGAACCAATATCGATGCACATTATTTAAGCAATCCGGTTTAATGGCTTTTTTTTAGGCAAATTATAGATATATACAAATAGATGCAATTAGTCTCTGGAATAATATTAATGAAAACTGCACTCTCCAATCCGATGCCAATCAGGAGCCGCAGATAAACGATGACGACGACAGCCCTAATTGTTGCGGCCGGAAACGGTCAACGTGCAGGACAAAGCGTGCCCAAGCAATATACGAGAATAGGTGCGAAAACCATCCTCGCCCATACGCTTGAGAAATTCGTCAATCACCCCCTGATTGATCAGGTACTGGTGGTTATCGGTAAAGATCAGGAAGAACTTTTTAAACACAGTCTTGAGGATATCACCGGTGAGGTTATCTGGTGCACCGGCGGTGAGACCCGGCAGAAGTCCGTGTTTGAGGGCTTGAAACACCTTTCTGTCACGCCACCTGACAAAGTCCTGATACATGATTGCGCCCGGCCTTTTATCTCTTCGGCGGTGATTGAGCGCATTGTTCTCAACCTCGATGCCCATAAAGCGGTGCTGCCAACGATTGGCCTTGAGGATACTATCAAGCGCCTCAAGCCCGGCCGCAGCCTGCAAACCGTCGATCGCAGTGCATTGTTCCGGGCACAAACGCCTCAGGGTTTTAAATTCGAAGATATACTCAATGCCCACAGGCGAGCGGATCTGGAAAAGGAATATATTTTCACCGATGACGCCTCAATTGCCGAGTGGGTTAATATGGATGTTCAGATCGTTGAGGGATCATCGGAAAATTTCAAAATCACCACTGCAGAAGATATTGAGCGCGCCAAAATGTTAATTTCCTCCCCCACTCCCGACATTCGCTGCGGCGAAGGTTTTGATGTTCATAAGCTCGGCCCCGGAGATCATCTGACCTTGTGCGGCATCGACATACCCTTTAACCAAAGCCTGATTGGTCATTCTGATGCCGATGTCGCTCTGCATGCGCTCACCGACGCACTCCTCGGTGCCATTGCCGCTGGCGATATTGGCTCACACTTTCCACCGGATGATCCGCAGTGGCGTGGGCAATCCTCTGACATGTTTCTGGATCATGCCTGCAAACTCATCGCTGAGATGAACGGTACAATCCTGAACATGGATGTGACAATCATTTGCGAACAGCCAAAAATCGGGCCGCTTAGGCAACAAATGCGAGAAAAAATTGCAACGATTACCCATACCGATATTGCCCGTATCAGTGTAAAGGCCACCACCACTGAAGGCCTTGGCTTCACCGGTCGTGCAGAAGGCATAGCTGCGCGCGCCACTGTTTCAATTTACCTTGGAATGTTCCAGTTAACACAGGGGTTGAAAAAATGACCTGTAAACTCTCCGTAAACATCAACGCCATTGCCCAGTTGCGCAACCGCCGCGATTTACCGTGGCCAAGCCTGGTAAATCTCGGCCGCATTGCCCTGAGTGCCGGTGCCAATGGGCTCACCGTTCATCCCCGCCCCGATGAACGCCATATCAGGCGTTCTGACGTGCCTGAACTGGACCAGTTGATCCGCACAGAATTTCCCGAGCGCGAATTCAATATTGAAGGCAACCCGGATGCCCGCTTCATTGAAATGGTTGAGGCCATCAGGCCCGATCAGGCGACACTAGTGCCCGATGATATCCGTCAGGCAACGTCAGATCACGGCTGGGATATTTCCCGCCATCATTCGTTTTTGAGCGATGTTATCTCGCGCCTGCAATCCAGCGGCATTCGGGTGTCATTATTCATTGACCCCGAGCCACACCTGCCGGCACTGGCGGCTGAGGTTGGTGCTGATCGTGTGGAGATTTTCACCGGGCCTTACGGCGGCGAGCCGGATGAAAAAATACGCGAACAAGCTCTGCAACAGGTCATTGCCACCGGCAATGCCGCGCGCGATGCAGGCCTTGGGCTGAATGCCGGACACGACCTTACTCTGGATAACCTCGGGCCCATGATCATTGCCCTGCCCCACCTGGAAGAAGTCTCTATAGGACATTGCCTGACGGCAGATGCTCTTATATATGGCATGGCTGATACTGTTCGCAGGTATCGTGATATTTGTGAAAATGCCGGTGCCGACCTCACCGTTTTATAGGCTTTTTGAGATGACGAAACATATGGAAAAATCACTCGCAGATATGGCCGGTTCCCTGCTTGAAAAATGCCGGGCTCTGGGGATAACGATTGCTACAGCCGAAAGCTGCACCGGCGGCCTGATCGCTGCAACCCTGACCGACATACCCGGGTCTTCCGATGTGTTTGATCGCGGTTTCGTAACCTACACCAATCAGGCAAAGGTCGACATGCTCGGCGTTGAACCGGGCCTGATCGAGCGAGAAGGTGCCGTCAGTGAACTGGTTGCCCGTCACATGTCTCAAGGAGCGCTGGAGCATTCAACTGCCTATATTGCGGTTGCTGTAACCGGTGTTGCCGGACCCGGCGGTGGCAGCACTGATAAGCCGGTTGGCACTGTTCACATCGCCATCGCCGACACAAACGGCAATACGGGTCATGAAAAGTGCGTTTTTAAAGATGCGTCACGCACAGAGATACGGCAAAAAACCGTATTACGCGCCTTTGAACAGATTGATGATATGATTTCGCAGCCCGTTTCCGCCTGATGCATGTCGTCTTTAGCTGGACTCATACCCCTCCCCTTCGTCATCCTCGGGCTTGACCCGAGGATCCATAGCGCTGAGTTTTTGATTTAAAAATTGGTTGCTATTGTGTCGTTAGCCTTGAGGAATGGATCGTCGGATCAAGTCCGACGATGACGAAGAGGGAGAGTTCTATTGATAACAAAGTGCTTTGATTATCGCACCCCGTAAATCTGATCGGCGCGTTTTTCGAAGGCTGTGGAAAATTTTCGAAACGCCTTGTCGAACATCGCCCCCATGAGCAGTTTCAAGGCAATATTTTTGAACTCATATTCCAGTGAAAAATGCACCCGCGATGAACCTTCGCCGATATCTTCAAACACCCAGAGATTTTCCAGGTGCGATATTGGGCCATCAAGATATTCCACCAAAATCCGATGGGTTTTGCGTTCAAGTGTTACCCGGCTCAAAAAAACCTCATGAATGGCTTTATACCCCACCGTCATGTTGGCTGTGATAATTTCCTTATTCCCCTCGATTGAGCGTGAAAGTACGCTCAGGTCTTCACATAGAGGCAGAAATTGGGGGTATTTTTCCACGTCTGCCACAAGGTCAAACATTGCATCGGCGGCATGGGAAACCACATGTGTCCTGTTGATTTTTCGCATGGGCTATTGCCGCTTGGACGCCAGTCGCGCTTTTTTCAGCCGCGCGAAATCTTCACCGGCATGATGCGACGAGCGCGTCAGCGGGCTTGATGAAACCAGCAGAAAGCCTTTTGAGTACGCTACTGTTTCGTATGACTTAAATTCATCAGGCTCAACGTAGCGGGCAATCGCATGATGTTTGCGGGTGGGTTGTAAATATTGACCGATGGTGAGAAAATCAATATCAGCCACACGCATATCATCCATCACCTGCAACACCTCAAGACGGTTTTCTCCCAACCCTACCATCATGCCGGATTTGGTGAACATCGTCGGGTCCATTTCCTTGACCTGTTGCAGCAGTCTTAGGGAATGAAAGTAGCGCGCTCCCGAACGTACATTGAGATAAAGCGATGGGACAGTTTCAAGATTGTGATTGAACACATCCGGTTTTGCCGCCACAACAATTTCCAACGCACCGTCCTTGCGCAGAAAGTCCGGGGTCAGCACTTCAATGGTGGTATCAGGTGACATCTCCCGGATGGCCAAAATAACTTCGGCAAAATGTCGCGCCCCGCCATCATCGAGATCATCTCGGTCTACAGAGGTAATCACCACATGTTTAAGCCCGAGCTTGGCCACCGCACTGGCGACATTGTGCGGCTCCGCCGCATCAAGCGGTCCCGGCTTGCCGGTGCGAACATTGCAAAATGCGCACGCCCGCGTGCACGTATCGCCCATAATCATCATGGTCGCATGTTTTTTAGTCCAGCACTCACCGATATTGGGGCACCCGGCTTCCTCACACACGGTGACGAGATTGTTGTCGCGGACAATTTTACGGGTTTCCTGATAGACCGGCGAGCCCGGTGCTTTCACCCGTATCCACGCAGGCTTGCGCAACAACGGCGTTTCCGGCCGGTTGACCTTTTCAGGATGTCGCGGACGCGCTGCGTCCGTTTTTATGTCTAGGACTGTAACCATGGTTTTCTGTCTCAGGAATGAATAACACGATCATAGGCATCAAGGACGGCTTCGTGCATCATTTCGCTTAAAGTCGGATGAGGGAACACGGTTGCCATCAACTCATGTTCGGTGGTTTCCAGGGTTTTGGCAATAACAAACCCTTGTATCAACTCGGTGACTTCCGCGCCAATCATGTGGGCGCCGAGCATTTCGCCGGTTTTGGCATCGAATACGGTTTTTATCATACCTTCAGGCTCGCCTAAAGCAATCGCCTTGCCGTTGGCCTGGAAAGGGAAGCGCCCTACCCGCACTTTATGCCCGGCTTCTTTCGCTTTTTCTTCCGTAAGTCCGACACTGGCAATTTGCGGATGGCAATAGGTGCAACCGGGAATGTTGGTTGTATCCATGGGATGGACATTTTTTTGCCCGGCGATTTTCTCCACACACATAATACCTTCGTGACCGGCTTTGTGGGCGAGCCATGGCGGTCCGGCAAGGTCGCCAATGGCATAGATACCGGCAACATTGGTATGGCACCACTCGTCAATCACCACATGGCCGCGATCAACCTTGATTTTCAATTCCTCAAGCCCGATGTTTTCTACGTTTCCAGTAATGCCAATGGCCAGAATAACACGGTCAACGGTGACTTTTTCCTGCTTGCCCTTTTTGTCCTTGATGGTCACCGTTACATTGGTTTTGGATTTTTCCAGCTTTTCCACTGTTGCACTGGTGAGGATTTTCATGCCCTGTTTTTCAAATGCCTTATGTGCAAGGGCTGAAATCTCTTTATCCTCGACCGGCAAAACACGGTCCATCACTTCAACCACAGTGACCTCAACCCCCATGGTGCGGTAAAAACTGGCAAACTCAATGCCGATAGCACCTGAACCCACCACCAGCAGTGATTTGGGCAGGGCTTCGGGCACCATGGCTTCCTTGTAGGTCCACACCAGCTTGCCATCGGGCTCAAGGCCGGGCAGTGAACGTGCGCGCGCACCGGTGGCCAGAATGATGTGTTTGGCTGATACATCGGGCAAGGCCTTGCCGTCTTTAACAACAGACACCTGCCCCTTGCCTTTCAATTTCGCTTCGCCATCAATGATGGTGACTTTGTTTTTCTTCAGCAAATAGCCAACACCACCAGCCAGTTGTTTCGCCACCCGACGACTGCGCTTGACGATCTTGGTTGCGTCAAAAGAAACCCCTTCAACCTTGATGCCAAACTCTTCGGCATTTTGAATGAGGTGATAAATTTCGGCACTGCGCAACAAAGCCTTGGTCGGGATACAGCCCCAGTTGAGACATATGCCACCGAGATGCTCACGCTCAATCACCGCCACTTTCATGCCCAGTTGAGCAGCACGAATAGCAGCCACATAACCGCCGGGACCAGCCCCTATGACAATGAGATCAAATTGTGTGTCGGTCATAGCCTTGCACCCTGTTTTTCCAATGATACTAAATCTCTTGGATTAGAGGCATCATTATTCAATGGACGATATTGATACCCAACGCTTTCAAAGTCTAGATACCTATGCAGTTTGACTTCAGAACCATCATGGAATGTTACATAGGCTGTGCACAGTGTGGGACCGTATGCAGTAAATCGCACTGCAAAACCATCGTTGCCGTTTTTAACAAGGTAAAATGCCCCTACCTTACCCAAGGATTTCCCAAACATATGGCCAAAATAATAACGTACATTAGCAATATCGTTTAGATGGCCATAATCTTTGTGACCAACCAAGTATACAGAAACATCATAGTTTTTGATATTCAGTTTTTCATGTGGTTCCGGCAATTGACGGACTTGATGAATTAAAAATATATTCTTTGAATTTTTATATATCTTTCCGCGTTCTTCAAAAGTGATTTCATCTGCTGCAATCCGCGAATGAGATGAATCACCACTTTTTTCGAACTCAGTTAAATTAATCTCTTTGAATTCAAAATTTTTAATTCTAAAGGCGGCCCCTGCTGCGAGTTGTTCTCTAAGTGCTCTCGATAACGCTTTAATATGGTCGGCCATCATATAAACAATTCCACCGATCAGAGCTGGCCAGGCAAACCCTGAAAGGCTGTTTATAAATTCTATAAACATCTTCATTACTACACCAGCATCATACCCGGCTCTTCAATGAAGGCCTTGAATTCACCCAGTAAATTTGCACCCAGAGCACCGTCAACAGCACGATGATCGCATGATAACGTTACCGTCATGACTGTGGCGACAACCGGAGCGCCGTCTTTCACCACCATGCGCGGCGCGCCCGCCCCCACGGCCAGAATAGTCGCCTGGGGAGGGTTTATTACGGCTGAGAAATGACTGATGCCAAACATGCCAAGATTGGAAATAGCCGTGGTGCCGCCCTGATATTCATGCGGGGCGAGCTTGCGCTGACGCGCACGACCGGCCAGATCCTTCATCTCGGCTGAAATCTCTGAAAGGCCCTTGGTTTCAGCCTTGCGGATAACGGGGGTGAACAAACCGCCTTCGATAGCAACCGCCACACCAACATCAGAATGCCGGTGCAACAACATACCAGCCTCGGTCCAGGTGGCATTGGCTGCGGGGATGCGTTGCAGCGCCATTGCCATGGCTTTAATGATGAAATCATTGACCGAGATTTTATACGCTCCGGGGCCTTCTTTGGGAGAGCGGTCATTCATGCGCTTGCGAACGGCCAGCATGGCATCAAGTTCACAATCCAGCGTCAGATAAAAATGCGGCACCGTTTGTTTGGATTCTTGTAAACGCTGGGCAATAATCCTGCGCATGCCGTCATGGGGGACAATGTCGTATGTGCCTTCCTCGTACAGGGCCAGGATAGCCTTATCAGATGGCCCTCCCGCCAGTGCAATTGCACTCGGTGCCGGAGCAGCACTTACCGTTGCGCCCCCACCGGCCACAGCAGCCTCAATATCGCGTTTGACAATACGGCCGTTGGGACCACTGCCGCTGACCTTGGCCAGATCAAGATTGTTTTGTTGTGCCAGTCGTTTGGCCAGGGGGCTGGCAAATACTTTAGCAGCACTTTGAGTTGGTGCCGCAGGAGCAGGTTGTTGCGTTGCCGTAACGTGTGCAGCAGCAGGTTCAGGCGTTTCAGGTTTGGCAGGAGTTGCAGCGGCTCCACCGGCCTCAAACCCTTCTAGTGCGCTTTCGTCTTCACCGTCTTCAAGCAACACCGCAATCATCTGGTTGACCGGGACTTCCTCAGTCCCTTCCGCCACAAGGATTTTGGCAATGCGTCCTTCGTCGATGGATTCAACTTCCATCGTCGCCTTGTCGGTTTCGATTTCAGCCAGAATATCGCCGGAGACTATGGTATCACCTTCTTTCACCAGCCACTTGGACAAGGTGCCGGTTTCCATTGTCGGTGAAAGTGCGGGCATGAGAATAGGGATAGGCATCAGCACTTCTCCTTGTTAGGCGTAACAGACCGCTTTTGCGGCCAAGACAATTTTCTCGACACTCGGCAGGGCCAGTTTTTCAAGATTGGCGGCATAAGGCATCGGTACATCTTCACACGATATTCTTGTGGGCGGCGCATCAAGGTAATCAAAGGCGTCAGAGACTACGCGGGCGGATATTTCAGCCCCGATGCCACACGTGGCCCAGCCTTCTTCTACGGTGACAATGCGCCCGGTCTTTTTAACCGACGCAATAATCATCGCCATATCAAGCGGACGTATCGACCTTAAATCAATAACCTCGGCATTGATGCCTTCACTGCTAAGTTCATCGGCAGCACCTAACGTGTAGGTCAATCCATTTGAATAAGACACAAGAGTTACATCAGCCCCTTCGCGCAATATTTTGGCGCTGCCAAGCGGGATGATAAAATCATCAAGAACCGGTACATCAAACGAATGGCCGTATAACATTTCGTGTTCGAGGAAGATAACCGGATTGGGATCGCGAATAGCAGCCTTCAGCAAACCCTTGGCATCCGCTGCCGAATAAGGCGCCACCACTTTGAGGCCGGGGATGGCGGCATACCAGGCTGCAAAATCCTGACTGTGCTGAGCAGCAACGCGCGCTGCTGCCCCATTGGGCCCGCGAAAAACAATCGGGCAGCCCATTTGACCACCCGACATATAAAGTGTTTTCGCTGCCGAATTGATAATGTGGTCAATTGCCTGCATGGCAAAATTGAACGTCATGAATTCAACCACCGGTTTAAGCCCGCCAAAGGCTGCACCCACACCCAGTCCGGCAAACCCGTGTTCGGTAATCGGCGTGTCCACCACACGTTTTGAGCCAAATTCATCGAGAAGGCCTTGCGTAACCTTGTAGGCTCCCTGATATTCGGCCACCTCCTCACCCATGATAAACACCGCTTCATCGCGGCGCATTTCCTCGGCCATGGCATCGCGCAAGGCCTCACGGATGGTAAGAGAAACCATTTCGGTGCCGGAAGGTATTTCGGGGTCGGTTTCAACGGATGCCGCGTTAACAGGCGCTTCCGTAACAGGCGGCTCTATCACCGCTGTTGGAGTTTCAACCGGCGCTGGTGCGGCACTCGAGGCCATTTCATCAATAGAGCTTTCATCTTCTCCATCGGCCAGAATAACGGCAATGGGGGTGTTGATGGCAACATTATCGGTGCCTTCATCTATAAAAATACGGCCGATTTTTCCTTCATCAACCGCTTCAATTTCCATTGTCGCTTTGTCTGTTTCAATCTCGGCAATGACATCGCCGGACGCCACCTCATCGCCCACTTTAACCAGCCATTTGGAAAGCTTGCCCTCTTCCATGGTCGGTGACAGGGCGGGCATTAAAACTTGTATTGGCATATCGTTATTTCTCCCCTGCCCTTTTAAGCGTCTAGTTCAATCAGAACATCGGTATAAAGTTCGGATGGATCAGGCAGCGCATCTGACTGGCCAAATTCCGCCGCTTCAGCCACAATCGCGCGGATGTTTTTGTCGATTTCTTTTAGATCAGCTTCCGAGCTGGTTTTCGAACTCAACAGCCGTGCTCTTACCTGCTCAATAGGATCATGTTCCGCACGCATCTTCTGCACTTCTTCCTTGGAGCGGTATTTTGCCGGGTCCGACATGGAATGACCACGGTATCTATAGGTCATCATTTCCAGAATATACGGCCCCTTGCCGCTGCGGCAATATTCCAGTGCGCGCGCACTGGCCTCATTGACAGCACACACGTTCATGCCATCAACCTTTTCGCCGGGGATGCCGAAACTCGCGCCGCGCTGGGATAAGTCCATATTGGAAGACGCCCGCTCGATGCTGGTTCCCATGGCGTACTGGTTGTTTTCAACCACGTAGAGCACCGGCAGATCCCACAGCTTGGCCATATTGAAGCTTTCGTATATCTGGCCCTGGTTTGACGCACCATCACCATAGAAGGTTACGGACACGGCACCGTTGCCGAGATACTTGTTGGAAAAAGCCAGACCGGTGCCAATCGGCACCTGGGCTGCAACAATGCCATGACCGCCATAGAAGTTCTTCTCGCGGCTGAACATGTGCATGGAGCCGCCCTTGCCCTTGGAATAACCGCCACGCCTGCCGGTCAATTCGGCCATCACCCCTTTGGGGTCCATGCCAAGAGCGAGCATGTGGCCGTGATCACGATAAGAGGTGATGAACTGGTCGCCCTCATTGATCGCCATAACCATGCCAATAACCACGGCTTCCTGGCCAATATATAAATGGCAGAAACCACCAATCAGGCCCATGCCATACATCTGCCCGGCCTTTTCTTCAAAGCGCCGGATCATCAGCATCTCGCGATAGGCTTCGATATCCTGTTCGGGTGTAAAAATATTTGTTGTCCTGGCCTTCGATTTTTTCGTCGCCACTTTTGTCTTTGTCGATGATCTGGACTTTGTCACAGATTTTTTACGGCTTGCTGCCATGAAAAGACCCCCTGGAAAAACCAACATCAATTCCACCGCATCCGGTGTGCATGTAGAATTATGGTTTAAGCCTATCTCAAATCAACACATAAAGCTACCACATACAGCGCAAGAAAAACAACGGTAATGCGCTGTAAATAAAGGGGATTTTATGTATTAACTGGAATTCAGTTAATTAAAAATATTGGAAACTCAATCAGAAGTCAGTCTGGTCGGGCGCAATATTGTGATATCATTTGGATGGGCCAGGTTTAAAATTATGCGCGCACGTTCATCCAGCATATCAGGATCAAGGCTTTCGGGGCGCACCAGGGATACTTTTT
>CAZVAZ010000025.1:0-18192 GCA_964625235.1 uncultured Hyphomicrobiales bacterium | reverse complement strand
TACCTTGAACCTAAGCGCATGTTAAACCGGACAGTAGTGGGTCAAGCCCGAGGATCCATACCGTTGGGTTTTCAGTCAAATGGTGGGTTCGGTAATGCCGTTAGCCTTGAGGAATGGATCGTCGGATCAAGTCCGACGATGACGATGGATAAATTGATCTAACCGGAAACTTTCCCCAAACTCACCCAACCAGCCTTGAAACCCAACCCCATCCACGCCAATGTGTGGCAGCAAGGGGTGGCCGGTGGCAAAAATTACCAATTACGAAGAGTTTGAAAACTGGCTGGAAGTATCACCCGCTGAATGGGTTTCCGTAATTGATGCGCGCACGGCTTTACGTATTTTGCCGTTGATGTCTAGCATGTTTGAAGTGCAAAAACTCAGTCTAAGCCCCAAGCGCGATTTTATGTTTTCGGTTTATCGAGCGGCAGCAATTTTATGGGTAACTCGCAATTATCCCACCCATGATCTAGTGAAAGAGATATCTTCACATGCGGCTTACAAAAACGTTCGTCGGGCTGCTGATGCAACATCCTTCCCCGCACTTGTCATTCCTAATGCAACCATTGTATATGCTCGCGCCGCGGCCGCTACTAACGCTGCATTGCTTTCTTCATCTTATGCCGTGGCTCGCGCTGCTTCCGATTCCCTTATTGCTGCCATCACCACTGATCGCAATGCCAGCCACGCCATCCTCGATAATAACTCCGAACTCGATGCCGAAATTTGGGTTTCTATCGATGCAGATGCAGAGTTTTTAATCGGAGCGGATGGTGACACGAAAGCAGCCGCCAAACGTCTGGCTGGCAAAGGCCTGTGGTTCAATCGGGGCGGAGCAATATCCACGCCAGAATGGTGTTTAAACGCGCTCGACAAGCTTGAACACCATTTGCTCAAGCTCGATGACAACTGGCACGTGTGGACCCAATGGTATCGCCCCCTTTTGCAAGGCCAATCAGGCTGGGGCCTCAGCGCCAAAAATGCAGAAGACCTGATAGTCCGCATCACTACCCAGGACGAAAAATCCTGGGATCGTGGGGCTAGCAAGATCAATGCCGAGATAGCCCGGTGGCTTGAGGAAATCGGGATAGTGGAAACCGTTCTACAGGATGAACTGGTCACTGTTTCTACCGAATTTATAAGCAAAACAGATAATGAACGCACTGATTACGTTCCAAACCCAACAGTTGCGTTGAAAAAAGCCCGCGTAAACCATGATCATCTCGTGCTTATTTCTGCGATGTTGAGAATGGAAATTGATGAATTTAAGGAAAAGTTACGCGGTGATAATGAACTCGATCCCGGCTTGAGGGATAAGTTGACGGCGCTTCTGGACAATCATGCCGAAGCAGTTGAAGCGATGATAGCTATCGCTGAAGAACTGCCGGAAAATATAAGTGATGACGATGTAAACAAGTTTAAGCTCTGGTTTGACGCGTACCTTGAGAGTGTCAAAAATGAATTACCTAAATATACAGACCCGAAGAAATTTGGCAAAGCAACAATTCCGGCGATAATTGTCGGGCTGAGTGCTTCGGTTGGCCTCATGTTTGGTATGCCTGCAATCTTTGGTGCAGGGGCGTTGACCATGATGGGCTTCAATCCTGCGGCTAAAACCATCAAAGAGATTTTGAAAAAGGATGGCGGCGAAAAGTAAATGATCTTGATGGATTCATAAATCAAATGACTACTCATTTCACAACAACAACCCCGGCACCCAACCCCGTCATTTTGGCATCTCGCGATTTTGCTTGTAGGTGGCAATGAGTGCGCCGAGGATTAAAACCCAGCCTAAAGCTGCCTTGGAATGTTCGGACAGCGATTTTTTACCCTGAAAGAACAATATGTCAGCCAGATCACTGATTGAAGGCGGCGTCATGATGACAATCTGCCACGGCAGGTCGTCAAAGATAGTCTGATAATAGAGATAATAAGCCTGCGGCGACAGCCACGAAAACAACCACAATAATGTTACAGCTATTGCAAGGCGCAACCCCAGGCCAATACTGAGGCTTTGCCGGGGGCCGTGCTTATACAGGATAAATGCAATATAAATCACGATGAATGCCAGAAAAATCGACAGCATTGTCAATCCGGTGCGACCAGGCAGTGTCAATTCGAAAAATGTATCGCGTTCGTAAAGCTGCATGATGATGACCGGTGCTCGAGTTGGTATGATCGGATTATACTCAAACGGTCGACCGGTGTCTGTAAAAGTTGCCGAAGAATCAACCTGATGTACTTTGACCCGCAACTCATTTGTCAAAAAATGAGAACGTTAAAAGAACATGAAGATGAAAAGTTATTAGAAATCAATTGGTTAAAAAATAACTTGCTAGCGGGAACAAAAAGAGTACAAATAGGACAATTGAATTTCCACAGCCGTTGTGAAATAAGGAGTATAGACATGGGCGAGCGGGCATTGCGAGTTGTAGAGAATAACAATATGGACAAAGGTAAAGCACTTGATGCGGCATTGAGCCAGATTGAGCGGGCATTTGGTAAAGGCTCGATCATGAAGCTCGGCAAGAACGAGCAGGTGGTTGAAATTGAGTCAATTTCAAGTGGCTCTCTTGGTCTGGATATAGCGCTGGGAATTGGTGGATTGCCGCGCGGACGGGTTGTTGAAATTTACGGGCCTGAATCTTCGGGCAAAACCACGCTTGCTTTGCACGTGATTGCTGAGGCGCAAAAAACCGGCGGTATTTGTGCGTTTGTCGATGCAGAACACGCGCTGGATCCGATCTATGCCCGCAAGTTAGGCGTTGATCTTGATGAACTGCTGATTTCCCAGCCCGACACCGGTGAACAGGCCCTGGAAATTACCGATACGCTGGTGCGTTCGGGCGCTGTTGATGTTCTGGTGATTGATTCTGTAGCCGCTTTAACACCACGTGCTGAACTTGAAGGCGAAATGGGGGCAAGCCTGCCCGGTTTGCAGGCACGGCTGATGAGCCAGGCATTGCGCAAACTTACAGCATCTATTTCCAAATCCAACACCATGGTGATTTTCATCAATCAGATCAGGATGAAAATCGGTGTGATGTTTGGCAGTCCCGAGACCACCACAGGCGGCAATGCGTTGAAGTTCTACGCTTCGGTACGTCTGGATATTCGCCGCATCGGTCAAATCAAGGATCGCGATGAAGTTGTCGGCAACCAGACCCGCGTCAAAGTGGTTAAAAACAAGGTGGCCCCGCCCTTCAAGCAGGTTGAGTTTGATATTATTTATGGCAAGGGGATTTCCAAGACCGGAGAGTTGATTGATCTTGGTGTCAAGGCCGATATCGTGGAGAAATCAGGGTCGTGGTATTCATATAATTCCGAACGCATGGGGCAGGGACGTGAGAATGCCAAAGTTTTCCTTGAAGAAAATCCGGATATAGCTGCCGAAATTGAAAACGGTGTGCGCCAGAATGCCGGACTGATCGCCGAAAAAATTCTCGAAGGTGAGCCTGAGCCCGACAATGATGATGAGCTTGAAATCAACGGCTAAGGGTTTTTTTCGCTTGCCCTTCGAAGGTCTCCCCGCTCTTGACAAGGGTTTAAGCCTGACGGCGTCTCATTTATGAGGCGTCGTTTTTGCGTCTGGCAGGCATCCTGTTGTGGACAGGCGTACATGGGCCGGGTAAACCAAGGCATTGAAACTTTATAAAGGGCGAATCCTCCACTATGTCGGGCGTCAACGAAATAAGATCCACATTTTTAAACTACTTTGAAGACCATGGTCATGAGATTGTATCATCCGGTCCTCTTGTCCCCCAGAATGACCCCACCTTGATGTTTACCAATGCGGGAATGGTACAATTCAAAAACGTTTTTACCGGAGTAGAAAAGCGCCCGTATAATCGCGCGGTAACCTCGCAGAAATGCGTGCGCGCTGGCGGCAAACATAATGATCTCGACAATGTAGGCTACACCACGCGCCACCACACATTTTTTGAAATGCTGGGTAATTTTTCCTTTGGTGATTATTTCAAAGATGTAGCGATTGAACTGGCCTGGAACCTGATCACCAAAGAATACGGTCTGGCAAAGGAAAAGCTACTTGTCACCGTCTACGCCGAGGACAATGTAGCCTTTGACCTGTGGAAGAAGATTGCCGGTCTGCCGGAGGAGCGGATTATCCGCATTTCAACCAGTGATAATTTCTGGTCTATGGGTGATACGGGCCCGTGCGGTCCGTGCTCGGAAATATTTTTTGATCATGGCGACAAAATCGCCGGCGGGCCCCCTGGCAGTCCGGATGAAGACGGCGACCGTTTCGTTGAAATCTGGAACCTCGTGTTCATGCAATATGAACAGATTTCGACTGACAATCGCGTGAATCTACCCAGGCCTTCTATCGACACCGGTATGGGACTGGAGCGTATTTCGGCTGTATTGCAGGGAACCCATGATATCTATGGCACCGATCAGATGCAGGCGTTGATCCGGGCCAGCATTGAGGCAACAGCAGTTGACGCCACTGGAAAAAACGCCACCAACCACCGTGTCATTGCCGATCATCTGCGCGCGACCAGCTTTTTGATTGCTGATGGTGTATTACCGTCCAATGAGGGCCGCGGCTATGTGTTGCGGCGAATTATGCGCCGCGCCATGCGCTATGTGGAATTGCTCGGCGTCAAAGACCCCCTTATGTGGAAACTTGTGCCCGCCCTTATTCAACAGATGGGCCAGGTGTATCCCGAACTTGTACGCGCCGAGGCCCTGATTACCGAAACATTGAAACTCGAAGAAGGGCGCTTTCGCAAAACTCTTGAGCGCGGCCTGCATATTCTCGACAGTGAAACATCAGAGCTGAAAAGCGGTGGCCAATTGTCCGGGGAGGTTGCCTTCAAGTTGTATGATACCTATGGGTTTCCCCTTGATTTAACCCAGGATGCGTTGCGTTCACGCGATATTACTGTCGATACAGATGCCTTTAATACAGCAATGGAGCGCCAGCGGACCGAAGCCCGTGCCGCCTGGGCGGGCTCAGGTGAGGCGGCCACGGAAGAAGTGTGGTTCAAAATACGCGATCAACACGGAGCG
Organism: uncultured Hyphomicrobiales bacterium; assembly: GCA_964625235.1. GTDB lineage: Bacteria > Pseudomonadota > Alphaproteobacteria > Rhizobiales > JAJFHR01 > JAJFHR01. The sequence continues at coordinate 13,158 of CAZVAZ010000025.1, read as the reverse complement.
ACCGAATTCCTCGGCTACACCAAGGAGATAGCCGAAGGTGTCGTCAGCGCAATTATCAAAGATGGCACTGTGGTTGATGAGGTAAAGGCTGGCGATGAAGTCAATGTCATCGTCAATCAGACACCTTTCTATGGCGAATCCGGTGGTCAGGTTGGCGACACCGGAACAATCACATCGCCGAACGGTGTACGCATTGAAATTTCCGCCACACAGAAAAAACTTGGCGATGTTTTTGTCCATATTGGCCAGGTGACTGACGGCACCCTGAAAACCGGTGACGAAGTTGAGCTGCGGGTAAACCACCTTGCGCGTGCAGCAATCCGTGCCAATCACTCTGCCACTCATCTCGTGCATGAGGCTTTGCGGCGCGTGCTCGGCGATCATGTGGCGCAAAAAGGCTCACTAGTTGATCCCAACCGTTTGCGGTTTGATTTTTCCCAAACCCGGCCGGTTGATGGGGACGAACTGGCTGCAGTGGAAAACATCGCCAATTCAATTGTAACCCAGAACAACCCCGTCATCACCCGGCTCATGGGCGTGGATGAAGCAATTGAGCAGGGCGCATTAGCTCTGTTTGGCGAAAAATATGGCGATGAGGTACGTGTTGTTTCCATGGGGGATGATGTGAATGACGACGGGACCACATCAACGTATTCAACAGAATTGTGCGGCGGCACCCACGTTTTGCGCACTGGCGACATCGGTCTGGTGAAAATCATCAGCGAAAGTGCGGTGGCCTCAGGCGTGCGCCGCATTGAAGCATTGACGGGGGAGGGCGCGCGCAATCATCTGGGCGAACAGGATGCCCGTGTACGCGCAGCAGCAAACCTGCTCAAAACCACACCCGTCAATTTATTGGGCCGCATTGAGACAATTCTGGACGAGCGAAAAAAAATGGAACGCGAACTTGGGGCCGCGCGTCGCAAACTGGCCCTTGGCCAGGGTGGTTCGGGTGCTGATAAAAATACCGATGTGAGTGATATTTGTGGTATTAAAGTCATGGCTCGAGCGCTCAGGGGGGTTGAAGCAAAAGATCTGCGCAGCCTCGTGGATGATGCAAAAAAGCAGGTTGTATCAGGCATTGTTGCTATTGTTTCCGTTACCGATGAGGGTAAGGTAGGCTTGGTTGTGGGCGTAACCGGGGATTTGACAGATACATTCAACGCCGTTGATCTGGTAAAGGCCGGTGCCGAGGTTTTAGGTGGCAAAGGCGGCGGTGGCCGAGCAGATATGGCTCAGGCCGGTGGGGCTGATGGCACCAAAGCCGAGGCTGCCCTGGCGCAAATCTCGCGACAGATTGAGGATATCGCCGCATCTAAATGAGGGGGCCTGTTCGGTCATGAACAAAAGAAAAAAAACAACGCCGCTCCGCCGCCGCTTTTACGAAATCCTTGAAGCTAGGCATTCCGATGACTTGCTCAGCGTCTTGTTTGATGTGTTTATCGTTATCCTGATTTTTGCCAACATTATCGCTTTTGTAGCTGAATCCGTTACAGAAATTAATGCCCGTTTGGGCCCGGCATTTGAGCTGTTCAATATTATTTCGATAGTAATTTTCACCATTGAATATCTGTTGAGGTTGTGGGTGGCGGTGGAATCTGCACCGCTTCGACATCTCAGGCCTATGCGTGCACGCCTGCATTTTGCCACCAGACCGTTAATGATTGTCGATCTGCTGGCGGTGCTGCCGTTTTACCTAGGCAGTTTTTTTGGTGTGGATTTGCGGATCCTGCGTGTTTTGCGGCTGCTGAGGTTTTTAAAACTTGCGCGTTATTCACCGGCACTGGATACATTGGGCCGGGTCCTTGTCGCTGAAAGTCGCGCCCTGTTCGGTGCCTTGATGGTGATGGTTTCCCTGCTGTTGTTTGCTTCGTCGATCATCTATTTTCTCGAACGTGATATCCAGCCGGAATATTTTGGATCAATACCGCGCGCTGCCTGGTGGGCGGTTTCAACCCTGACAACTGTAGGCTACGGTGACGTGGTGCCTATTAGTAGTGCCGGAAAGTTTTTTGGCGGGGTAATGATGATTTTGGGACTTGGAATGTTTGCCCTGCCAATTGGCATTATAGCGACCGGCTTCGCCCAGGAAATCAATCGCCGTGAATTTATTGTAACCTGGTCAACAGTTGCCAGTGTGCCGATATTCAGTGGATTGAGCGCTGCAACAATTGCGGAAATCATGGGCCTGTTAAGATCACAAACCTATATGGCCGGAGCCAAAATCATGGAAAAGGGTGAAAAGGCCAGCGAGATGTTTTTCATTATTACCGGGACCGTTGAGATATCCGCAGCCGGTGGTTTTTTTGAACTGCGATCGGGAGATTATTTTGGTGAAATGGCATTGCTTGAGTGGCGCACCCGAAGTGCCGACGCCATTGCCCGAACCAAATGCGACCTGCTGGTATTGGAAGCTGGAGCATTTGAAAATCTGTTGCGCCGAAACCCGGTTCTGAACGATAAAATGCGTGATATGGCCCAGGCCCGCCTGGATGCAAATTTGCAGGACGGGCAACGAGGGTAGGACGCCAGTTTAGAGTTCAGCACTACGGCATGGGGATTTCTGGCTGTTTAATCGGCACATGATAGCCTCTTTGAACCGCCGGGCGTGCTGCAATGGCGAGGTACCATTTTTTTACATTGGGATAAGAGTTGAGATTGACCGTCTGCCACTCAAATCTTGAAATCCACGGCCAGGTGGCAATATCGGCGATGGAATATTCACCGGCGAGATAATCCCGTTCAGCCAGGCGGCGGTCAAGAACTCCGTAGAGCCTTTTGGTTTCGTTGAGATAGCGCTCTTCAGCGTAATCACTCTTGCCTTTATTGAAATGAACAAAATGATGGGCCTGTCCCAACATTGGCCCGACGCCGCCCATCTGCCACATCAGCCATTCAATTGTTGTCCATCTGGCAGCTGGATCGGGTGACAGAAACTTACCGGTTTTTTCTGCCAGATACATCAGGATTGCACCCGATTCCATCAACGACACCCCGGTGTCATTGTCGACGATGGCCGGGATGCGGTTGTTGGGAGAAATTTTCAGGAAACTCTCGGCGAACTGTTCATTCTTGCCGATGTCGATAGTGTGCGTGGTATAGTCGAGCTCGAGTTCTTCAAGCATGATTGAGACTTTGCGGCCATTGGGCGTTGACCAGGTATAGAGATCGATCATCAGTGCAGCTTTCGAGTTTTAAAACGGGGTATACTGATAGCACAGGTTGACGCTGTGGTCAGCATACGGCAGTCAATTTCTCAATCGTTTTGATCAATTAATATTGAAACCCGCCGGGATTTCATAAACGAAATTGTTTCGAAGGGGAGGTTGAATGGCACCAATTCAGCCGTTGTTTCTTTGATTATGCCGTTTTCTGCCCCTTCCTGGCCGCCTTTTCACTGGCACGTCCGGTCATTTTTGGTAATATTTATGGCATATCAGGGCAAATTGAAGGATCCGGCAAAGCAGATGGCAAAATATCGTATCATGTACTGGCAGGAAATCCCCTCGGTTGTGGAAGCGCGTGAGGGCCGGCAAAAAGCCAAGAGCCAATTGAGCCTGCGTTTTCAGGAACTCATTGATTTAATAGCCATGCGCAGAAAACTTGACGGTGCCGATGAATATCTGCAGCACTGGAACAAGGCTGAGTGGCAGTCGCGTGAAGGCACCGCTGAAAATGTTGTGAAAATGGTAGTGGAGGAAATAGAGGCTGAATATGAGAATATTAAAGCGGCCGCGCTGGAGAAAACGGCATGAATGCCGAAAACCTGATGCACGCCTATGATACCCACGGCGTGTTTCGTCCCCAGGGGATAAAAATTCGCGAAGACCGGTTATTGCGCCTGCACGGCTATCGCGACCTCAAAAAAGTGCGCCCGGTTATTGTCGCCACGGCCGAAGATATTTCACGCCGCGCCGAAGGCTTGGCTATGCCGGAAATTCACTACAAGCGCCTGAAAATAAAACATTGTGACGCCAACGGCCTGGTGCTGGAAAACGGCTCGCGTTTTAACAATATTGCCTTTGAAAAATACCTTGATGGCGTGGTCGAAGTCGTCGTTTTCACCATGACGCTTGGCAATGCCCTGGATCAGGAATCACAAGCTCTGATGGCGAAATTTGAGCCCCTTGAAGTGTTGTTTCTGGAAACTGCGGGATGGCTGGGCATTGAATGGACCACCAGACAGTTCAGCGAGGGATTGCATATCTCTGCCAAACAGAATGCCCTCAGAGTGTCGTGCCGCATGGGGCCTGGCTACAGCTATTCGGTTAAAGGAGAAAAAGTGATGTGGTCTTTAGAGGACCAAAAACCTCTGTTTGATGTTTTTGACGGCGATAATTTGCCGATAGAATTGCTGGAAAGCTGCGCCATGTTACCAAAAATGTCGCGCTCGGGCCTTTATGGTTTTGCACCAGCGAATTAAAGCCCCTTTTGCATCCAATTCATACACCAAATTTAGAACATCACGAGTTGAACGACCGAGACGATCAAGGCGGTGAACCATCCAAAAGTGACGGGCAGCCTATGTAACATCTAGATGCATCACTAGGGTGTACCTGTTTGTGACGTTTGCACAATTCCAGACATCCAACAAAAACAGTCAGATGACTGGAATGTGCTCAGGTTGACCGTATGCTAAATCTTAGTTTGGAGCCTTTGCAATCAACAGACGCCCACCAAGAAGTATCAGCGCAGTTCCGGATATACCTTTAACTATTTTAGACACAGCCGGTCTTTCTAAAAATGCAGTTGCGTTATTTATGATCAGAACGACACCTCCGTAAAACAGCACTGCGATGAACGCGTGAGTAAGACCAAGCAGTGCTCCTGTGGCGAAAAATAACCCCTCTGCGTCCGCCAGGAATTGCGGGAATGCCGCAACGTAGAACACTGCCGGTTTAGGATTCAGTATGTTTGTCAAATACCCCTTTATGAAAATTCCGCTCGCCGAAATCTTTTTGGAAAATGTTGGCGTGGTAGGAACGTTTGGTGAGGCCTTAATGCCCTTTAGAGCTTTGACGCCAAGCCAGAACAGATAGATTGCCCCCGCAAATTTGATCATTGTGAAAAGAGTTGCAGATGCCGCTATGACTGCCCCGATCCCCACCAAAGCAAGAAATGCATGAGATAAAATTGCGGCGCCGAAGCCTAAGATCATAATAAATCCCTTCATCCGCCCATACGCTGGCGTTGCGTGAAGGAGAAGGAACAAATTGGGGCCAGGAGACACGACAATTAATGTCACTATGGAAGTGAATAGCAGATATTGTTCAATTGAAATTGACATGGATAGAGTTCTCTTTTGTTGAAACTGAAACTTCAGCTTGGGGATCACGCATATGATTGCAACGGAAGCAATGTCCAAACAGCAGCCGACGAGCCTCGGGTGGCACAGGCCGATTTCGCGGAATTGTCCAAATTATACTAAGGTGCATGTCCGTTGTATACCTACCTTTCGCCATCAGAATTTTGAGGAGATGTTTGGCCAAACATCTTTGGCTTCAAAACAGTCAGAACAAGGCCTCCGATAACCAGGCCGCCCGCGACAATCCGTGTCGGTCCGAACTGTTCGCCCAGAAATATCGCTGACGACACCATGCCAAATACCGGCACGAGTAGTGAGAACGGTGCTACACGTCCCGCACCATATTTACGGATCAACCTTCCCCAAGCGGCAAAACCCAGAATTGTCGCCAGATATGAAATGTACAAAACAGCACCAGTACCTGTGACATCAATTTCTGCGAACGCTTTCATATTCTCCTGCCACCCTTCAAATATCAATGACAGGCCTATCAGAGGGATGGGCGGCACGAGGCACACCCAAACCATGAGGTGTAACATGTTTACCGCGCCGGCCTTTTTCATCAGAAGATTGGATATTGCCCAAGCAAACGCTGCTATGAGAACCAGCACAAGACCGACGAGTGTTGCGTTGGCATCGACTGTTGTTGCAACCAGACCGATCCCGCTGAATGCAATAATAATGCCCAGAATCTGCCCGAATGTAGGCCACTCCTTATAGATCAACGCCGCCAGTATGACGGTAAAAAATGCTTGGGCTTGCAGGACCAAAGAGGCCAATCCCGCCGAAAGACCAGCATCCATACCAATAAAAAGAAAACCGAATTTAATGACCCCCAGAACCATGCCGATCCCCAGAATGATTTTCCAACTTACATCTGGCCTCGGGAGGAAAAGGATCAGGGGAAACGCTGCCAGAATGAAGCGCAATGCCGAAAACATTAAGGGCGGGAAAGAATTTATTCCCACATGAATGACGACAAAGTTAAAGCCCCAAATAGCAGCCACAATCGTGGCAAGAAGAATGTCAGAAAGCTTCATTATGACCCCGCCCTTTTCAGCTTGGAGTTTTGCCAGAGCAGGACAAGACTGATGGCTCCGAGCAAGGGTGCAGACAACGTTACCATCCCAATCCAGCCAATGCCGGCGAACAGTGCGCCGGACAAAAGTAACGCTGCGGAAGCAGCGACCGCAAGGATCGTGTCATTGATGCTCTGCACCAACGGGCGTTTGTCTTCTGACAGGGCAGATTGCAACAAATGCGTTCCACCGAAGAACCCGAAATTCCATCCGATCCCAAGCAAGACAAGTGATCCATAGAAACTGAACAATCCAATGCCTAAAAACCCGACCCCTGCCGAGGACAACAACAATACCAAGCCAAGTGCTGCGATCCTTTCTGCGCCAAAGCGCAGGATCAACGATCCGGTAAAAAACCCGGGTGCAAACATGGCGATGACGTGCCACCGAATTACATCTGCCGCCGGATCTTCGCCAAGTTCATGGCTGCGCTCACTTAACATCTATGCGGGGTTTGCCCGGTGTCTCGCGCCGGTTCGTTTTCGCGCCTTTTTCCCCTCTTCTTTGGATGTTTTGGTAACCTTGCCCAGAATTTCCTGGATTTGTTCATGGCTGGGCCTGGCGTTCGGTTCTCTTGTGTCCAGGGCCTGTCGCATGGCGGCGATGTGCACAGGCTTTGTGCCACAGCAGCCACCGATGATGCGAGCCCCGGCATCACGCGCCATGCAGGCGTAATCGGCCATGATTTCCGGCGTGCCGTCATAGGCGATTTTCATATCCGCACCCATTTGCGGGATACCGCAATTGGCCTTGGCGACAATCACGTCTCCGGGTTCGGAGTTGTCACGAATACCTAAGATGGTGTCGACCAGTTGCGAGGGACCAACGCCGCAGTTGGCACCAAAGGCGATGGAGTTCCACTTGCGCTCGCGCTTCAATTGCGGTGCATTCTGTGGCTTCAACCCCATCATAGTGCAACCGTTGGTGTCAAACGTCATGGTCTGCACATAGGCCAGCCCGGCGCGCTCAACAGCCTTGGCGGCGGCATCAATTTCATCTTCGAAGAACATGGTTTCAATCCAGATGATGTCCACGCCCCCCTGTTTCAACGCCATGGCTTGTTCATAAAATGCGTCTTCCACCTCAATCGCCGGGCGTTCCCCATAAGGCTCCAGCATTTCGCCGGTGGGGCCCATGGAGCCGGCAACGATGATGTTTCTGTCGCATTTCTCAACCACTTCGCGGGCAATGCGGGCAGCGGCAATGTTTACATCCTCAACCTGTGCCGGGTCAGAATGCAGCATAAAGCGGAACTTGTTGGCACCAAACGTGTTGGTCAAGATGATTTCGGATCCTGCATCAACAAACCCCTGATATACTTGGGCGATTAATTCAGGCCTGTCCAGGTTCCACAATTCGCCCGGCTCTCCGTTTGCCAGTCCCAGATCGAACAGATTGGTACCCATGGCACCATCACCAAGGATGAAATCTTTTTCCTGCAATAGTTTAGTCAATGGATCGACCATACAAATAATCATTTCCTTTCAGGTGCTATGTCGTATTTGCAGTGTGGAATACCGCAATTTCATACGACAGGGCAAGGGCCAGCAGATATGACTTGAAAAACTGCTATTAAGAGGAGCTTTATCATGTCGCTGGCCTATGAATGTAGCGTGGAAGTTATGGAAACGGATATTAGACAATCTATCGCCAGCTTCATGACTAATTATTCCTGCGAAACCACGCCCGCTGCGGCGCAGAAAATGGGAAGTTTTCAAGAGCTCCTGACACCGGGTGCTTCCGTTTTCATCACATTTTTGCCAGGATCTGACTTCAGCGAGACCATTGAAACTGCGAAAAACCTTAAAAACGATGGTTTTGTGCCGGTCCCCCACATTGCCGCACGTGGCGTGTCAAATATGAATGATCTGGATGAAAGGTTAAACCGTCTTGCCGGTGAGGCCGGTGTGAATGAAGTCCTGCTCATCGGCGGCGGATATGACACACCTGTCGGTGAATTTTCCGATACCATGCAATTGCTCGAAACCGGGCTGTTTGACACCCACGCTATCAGTCACATCAATGTGGCTGGCCACCCCGAAGGCAGCCCTGATATCAACGACGAAGATATACTAAAAGCCCTTGCCTGGAAAAATGCTTTTGCACAACGCACCGGTGCACAGGTGCAGATTGTCACCCAGTTCTGTTTTGATGCAGCACCAATTATCGCCTGGGACAAGGCCATTCAGGCTGAAGGCAATACATTGCCAATCAGAATTGGCCTGCCGGGCCTTGCCACCATTAAAACCCTGATTGCCTATGCGAGATCTTGTGGTGTCGGCAACTCCATGCGCTTTTTAACCCGGCAGGCGAGAAACGTAACCAAATTGCTCTCGATTTCAGCGCCCGACAAGCTGGTGGCAGAACTCGCCGCATACAAAGCCGAAGATCCGGCCTGCGGTATTGTTTCCGCCCACATGTTCCCGCTTGGCGGTCTTAAGCGTACAACCACCTGGGCCAACGCGGTTGTTGACGGCAGGTTTGAACTTGACTCCAAAGGCGGCTTTAAGATCGAAACCTAAATTACGATCTAGAATTCATACCCAAAAAACCCGATTTCCCGCCTGTATCACTTTGCGATAAGTCGGCAGTTTTCCTCATTGTAAAATTCTCAACAGCGCGGCAGCAATGTTGTTGCTCGTTGCCTTGTAATACCAAAGGTGTTGGCGTTTGAACGCTAGCTTTCGCCGGTATGACGATGTCTTGGGTCAAATCTCACGTCCACTGGTATATGTGTTGATTTCGAATGAATTTCATATATAAAGATATTGTTATATCTTATTATGAACAAGTCTCTCTGTGCATGCCACCTTGGAGAGAGAAAACTAAACGGGTCTCACAACACATGTCTGACAAAAAATCCATTGGCGCTGAATTGCGTGAAATAGCCGAAAAACGCATCCTGGTGATGGACGGGGCCATGGGTACGCAAATTCAGGATCTGAAACTGGATGAAGCGGGCTATCGTGGAGATCGCTTCAAAGATTGGGCTCAGGACGTCAAAGGCAACAATGACCTTTTGACCCTGTCAAACCCCGATGCCATAAAAGACATTCACATAGCCTACCTTCAGGCCGGTGCCGATATTGTTGAAACCAATACATTTTCCGCAACGTCAATCGCCCAGGCTGACTATGGCATGGAAGACCTGGCTTATGAGCTGAATGAGCGCGGCGCACGGCTGGCGCGTGAGGCTTGCAACAGTGTTATGGCACACGATAAAACCAGACAGTGTTTTGTCGCAGGCGCCTTAGGCCCGACCAACAGAACTGCCTCAATGTCACCAGACGTCAACGACCCGGCTTATCGCGCCGTGACGTTCGATGATTTGCGCGAGGCTTATCTGAGTGCAGCCACCGGTCTTATTGAGGGTGGGGCCGACATTTTGCTGATTGAGACCATTTTCGACACGCTCAATGCCAAAGCCGCAATTTACGCCTGTCATGAGGCCTTTGATGCCACCGGCAAACGGCTTCCCATCATGGTTTCCGGAACCATCACCGATCTTTCCGGTCGCACCTTGTCCGGGCAAACGCCAGCAGCCTTCTGGAATTCCGTTGCCCACGCCAATCCCTTGTCTGTCGGCCTCAACTGTGCGCTGGGTGCCAAAGAAATGCGCCAGCATGTGGCTGAGATTTCCAATATTGCGGACACACTGGTGTGCGCCTACCCCAACGCCGGTCTGCCCAATGAATTTGGCGAATATGATGAAAGCCCGGAAGCAACGGCTGAAATGCTCGGCGAGTTTGCTCGCTCGGGCCTGGTTAATATCGTTGGTGGCTGCTGCGGTACAACGCCCGACCATATTCGCGCCATTGTCGCGGCGGTAAAAGACGTTACCCCGCGCCAGATACCCGACATTGTGCCCTATATGAGGCTGTCAGGGCTGGAGCCTTTCACACTCACGCCCGACACCAATTTCGTCAACGTGGGCGAGCGCACCAATGTCACCGGCTCGGCCCGGTTCCGCAAATTGATCACCACCGGAGATTACAATTCCGCCCTTGATGTGGCGCGCAGCCAGGTTGAAAACGGAGCCCAGATCATCGACATCAACATGGATGAGGGTATGTTGGAATCCGAACAGGCCATGGTCCACTTCCTCAATCTGATCGCCGCTGAGCCCGATATCGCCAAAGTGCCGATTATGCTTGATTCATCAAAATGGGAAATCATCGAAGCCGGGCTCAAATGTATCCAGGGCAAAGGGGTGGTAAACTCCATCAGCCTGAAAGAGGGCGAAGAAGAGTTTATTATTAAAGCCCGCAAAGTGCGCCGTTATGGTGCCGCTGTGGTTATCATGGCTTTTGATGAAGCAGGCCAGGCCGATACCACACAGCGCAAATATGATATCTGCAAACGCACTTACGACATCTTGACGCAACAGGTGAATTTCCCACCCCAGGATATCATTTTCGACCCAAATATCTTTGCCGTTGCCACTGGCATGGAAGAACACAACGGCTATGGGGTGGCTTTCATTGAAGCGACGAAACTCATCCGTGAAAACCTGCCTCATGCCCATGTGTCCGGTGGTCTGTCCAATCTGTCGTTTTCCTTCCGCGGCAATGACCCGGTGCGCGAAGCCATGCACTCGGTGTTTTTGTATCATGCCATCAAACAGGGCATGGATATGGGCATCGTCAATGCCGGTCAGATAACGATTTACGACACGATACCCAAAGAGTTGCTTGAACTGGTTGAAGATGTGGTCCTCAACCGCCGCGATGATGCCACCGACAGATTGCTGGAAAAAGCCGAGCAGTTCAAATCCGGCAAACGCGAAAAGAAGGTGGTTGATTTAACCTGGCGTAAGACCTCAGCTGCCGCGCGTATTTCGCATGCTCTTGTCAATGGCATAACCGAATATATTGAAACGGATGTAGAAGAAGCGCGAACTGAGTTGGCCCGCGCTATTGAAGTTATCGAGGGCCCGTTGATGGACGGAATGAACGTTGTCGGTGACTTGTTTGGTGCCGGTAAAATGTTCCTGCCCCAGGTGGTCAAATCCGCCCGGGTGATGAAGCAGGCTGTGGCTTATCTGCTGCCATTCATGGATGAAGAAAAAAAGCGCTTAGGCATTGAAAAACAGGCTGCGGCAGGCAAAATTGTCATGGCCACCGCCAAGGGAGATGTGCATGATATCGGCAAGAACATTGTCGGTGTCGTGCTTCAGTGCAACAACTACGAGGTCATTGACCTGGGCGTCATGGTGTCGGTCGCCAAAATTCTGGAAACCGCCCGAGAAGTAAACGCCGACATCATCGGTGTCTCCGGCCTGATTACCCCCAGCCTTGATGAAATGTGCCACGTGGCCGCTGAGATGCAACGCGAAGGCCTCGATATTCCCTTGCTGATTGGCGGAGCAACAACATCGAAAATTCATACAGCCGTTAAAATTGACCCCAATTACTCATCAAGCCAGGCCATTCACGTGGTCGATGCCAGCCGGGCAGTGGGGGTGGTGTCGAAACTGTTGTCGGATACTGGCCGCGACACCTACATTGAGGAAATCCGTAGCGAATACAAACAGATGGCCGAGCGTCATGCCAAAAAGCAGCAACGCCCTGATACAAGGGCAACGCTTGCCCAGGCCCGTGCCAATAAAACATCCATAGACTGGCAGGGCCACACGCCCGTCAGACCGGGCTTTTTAGGCACCCGCATATTTGACAATTATGATCTGGGTGAAATTGCAGGGTATATCGACTGGACACCGTTTTTCTCCACCTGGGAACTTGCCGGAACTTACCCGCATATTCTTGAAGATAAAAAAGTGGGTGAGGTCGCCCGTTCCCTGTTTGAAGATGCGCAAACAATGCTCAAGCAGATGATTGCGGAAAAATGGCTCACCGCCCGTGCCGTTATCGGCTTTTGGCCGGCGCACGCCACCCAAACCGATGACATCGAGGTCTTCGCCGATGAAGATCGTATCAACAAACTGGCCACCCTGCATACCCTGCGCCAGCAGATGCTGCGCCGCAATGCCCGGCCCAATCTCGCCCTGTCTGATTTTATCGCTCCCCACGATGCAGGCATAAAGGATTACATCGGCGGTTTTGCCGTTTCCACCGGCTTTGGCGAAAGCGCCATCGCAGAACGCTTTGAACGCGCCAACGATGATTATTCCGCCATCCTCTCCAAGGCGCTGGCCGACCGGCTGGCAGAAGCCTTCGCCGAATGTATGCATGAGCGTGTACGCAAGGAATTATGGGGATATGCCGCCGGTGAAAACTATGAAAACCAAAGCCTCATCGCCGAAGACTATCAGGGTATTCGACCGGCCCCCGGCTATCCATGCCAGCCCGACCATCGCGAAAAAGGTACCCTGTTCAAACTGCTTGAAGCAGAGCAAACGGTGGGCATAAAACTCACCGAAAACTTCGCCATGCAACCCGGCTCAGCCGTCTCCGGCCTCTACTTTTCCCACCCCCAAAGCCAATATTTCGGTGTCGGCAAAATTGAACGCGATCAGGTGGTGGACTATGCCCGGCGCCAGAGTGTGAATCTGGAAGAAACAGAAAAATGGCTGGGACCAATTCTGAACTATGAGCCAATAAGGGAAGATGCCTGATCTTTCTTAAAACACGTTGTTTTCAAATGCACTCTCCAACTCCGTCATCCTCGGGCTTGACCCGTGGATCCATTCCTCATTACTCTCAGCCAAAAGGCAGTACCTTTGTTTTCGAAAGCTCAGCGGTATGGATCCCCGGGACAAGCCCACTACTGTCCGGTTTAACATGCGCTTAGGTTCAAGGTAAATTGATTTGGGTA
>CAZVAZ010000024.1:14736-19073 GCA_964625235.1 uncultured Hyphomicrobiales bacterium | reverse complement strand
GTGGTTTTAAACCCGCGCTGGTTCGTACCGCGTTCCATCGTTTATAATGAGATGATGCCAAAACTATACAACAATCCTTACTATCTGGCAGATCAGGGATATGAAGTCAGGGATGTGAAGGGCAGGCAGGTAAACAGCACGACAATTAACTGGTCACAGTTCAGCGAAAAGAGTATCCCCTATAATGTGGTCCAGCCCCCGGGACCGAAAAATGCTCTGGGCCGGGTCAAATTCCTGTTCCCCAACAAACATGCGATTTACATGCATGACACGCCTGCCCGCAATCTGTTTAAAAAAGACATTCGTGCGTTGAGCCACGGCTGTGTGCGGGTACAAAAACCAATTGAGTTTGCGGAAATAATCTTGAAAACAGAAGGCTGGACGCCGGCAAGAATCGCCGCAGCAATCGCTTCTGGCAAAAATCAAACGGTTTTTCTGTCAAAAAAGATTCCGGTTTACCTTGGATATTATACTGCCTGGGCAGATGACGAGGGCAATGTGCGATTGAAAGACGATGTATACGGTCGTGATCGTGTGCTCAATCAGGCTCTGGAGCAAAATTATAAAGCACGCCCGGTGCGTAAATACGCCCTGAACGATTAGGCCCTGGATCATATCAAAGACCTAAAACAGGCCACATTATAATTGTGGCCTGTTTTTATTTGGGTTCTGCATTTTCTATTCAGCCAAAATGGTCAATCACCCTCAAACGCACATAAAGCATGAACCGGAATGTCTTTGGCGGCCAGCTTTACCGCACCACCCAGATCCGGCAGATCAACCAGGAAACCGGCACCGGCCACTGTCGCGCCAGCACGCTTGATCAGGTTGGCAGCAGCAATTGCCGTACCACCGGTGGCAATTAGGTCATCAATCAGCAAAACCTGCGCACCCGGCTCTAAGGCATCTTGATGGATTTCAAGTCGGTCGCTGCCGTATTCAAGCTGATAATCTTCGCCATGTGTTTTCCACGGCAGTTTGCCGCGCTTGCGCACGGGTATGAAACCGGTACCAAGTGCCTGAGCAATAGCACCGCCGATAATAAACCCCCGCGCCTCGATACCGGCAACAATATCAACGTTGGTCCCGGAAAATTGCACCGACAAGGCATCAATCGCCGCCGACAGGCCTTCAGGGTGGGCAATCAGCGTGGTTATGTCGCGAAACATAATGCCTGGTTTCGGGTAATCGGGAATGGTTCGGATAAACTGGGTAAAATCCATGGAATTTCGCCTATGAAGGATTTAAAACACGACCGGCAACAGCATCCAACTTTGCCATCAGAGCAGGATCGCGCGCCTCCGGTGCCGTGATCAGTGCTACCTCCAGAGCCTTGTCGGTACCATTAGGGCAGGGTGGATGTTGATGTGGAAAATCATTGGCAAAGCGCGTTATCAGACGCGCAGCTTTTTCTGCGTTTTTCATTAAAACCTTGATGAGGTCGGCAACCTCCACATGATCATGTTCCTCATGCCAGCAATCATAATCCGTTACCATGGCACAGATGGCATAACAAAGCTCGGCCTCGCGAGCGAGTTTGGCTTCGGGCATGGCCGTCATGCCGATAACATCGCAGCCCCAGGTTCGATACAATTGGCTTTCCGCCAGAGAAGAAAATTGCGGCCCCTCCATGGCAAGGTAAGTGCCATCGCGACAATGATCAATATTCTCAGCCTTGGCAGCCTGCTCCAGCCGGTCCACCATCCCCGGAGAGACCGGATGAGCCATGGAAACATGGGCGACACAGCCGCGACCGAAAAAGCTCTTGTCACGGGCAAAAGTCCGGTCGATAAACTGGTCGGCAAATACAAAAGTTCCCGGCGGCAAATCCTCGCGAAAAGACCCGCAGGCTGACACCGAAATCAGATCAGTCACGCCGCAACGCTTGAGCACATCAATATTGGCGCGGTAATTTATATCTGTGGGTGACAGCCTGTGACCACGGCCATGGCGCGGCAGAAACACCATCTCGAGCCCATTGATATGGCCTATGCGTAATTCATCCGAGGGTTCACCCCAGGGACTGTCAACGCGTCGCCACTCGGCATTTTCCAAACCGGGAAGGTCATAGACCCCGCTACCGCCGATGATACCCAAAACTGTTTTTGCCACTGGAACTTGCCCCAAGTTACTAATTGATAAACCTACAAAAAAGCCCCTGATGGATCAACAGGGGCTTTTTTATTACCGGTGTAACGACTATTCAGCGCTTGATGCGCGACCACACTTTCCTGGTAGTGAAATACAACAGGCCCGCCAGAATAATCAGATAAATAAGCACCTTGAAACCCATGGTTTTGCGCGCTTCCATATGAGGCTCGGATGCCCATGCCAAAAATGTCACCAAATCTTTGGACATGTTTTCAACGGTGGGCTTTGTACCATCGCTATATTCAACAGCATCTTCTGAAAGCGGCGGTGCCATAGCAATCTGAGCGCTTGGAAAGTAGGGGTTGTAACTCATTCCATCACGCAATTCTGTTCCCGCCGGAGGGTTTTCACTATACCCGGTCATCAGGGAATAAAGGTAATCTGCACCTTTCTTACGGGCTTTGACCATCAATGAAAGATCCGGTGGCAGGGCACCGTTATTGGAGGCCCGCGCAGCTTCATCGTTGGGAAAAGGTGAAACAAACCTGTCGCTTGGCAAACCAGGGCGGTCAAACATGTCGCCTTCATCGTTGGGACCGTCCTGAACCTCTGCTTCGGCAGCAATCACTTTAACCTGCGCTTTGCTGAATTCCGGCCCGCCGGGCTGAGACAGGTTGCGATAAGAAACAAGGTCGAGAGAATGACACGCAGCACAGACTTCCCTGTAGACCTGAAAGCCGCGCTGAAGTGCACCGCGATCATAGGTTCCAAAAATACCCTTAAACGACCACTCCTGTTTTTCTGGCTCAACTCCCGGTACAGCTCCAGCCGGTGTCAGGTGAACAAAAGCGGACAAGGTAAGGGCCAAGACGGAGGTGGCGATTTTTGAACGAAACATGGTTTTCCTGATTCCTAGCATTGTTTTCACCCCCTCAAGCCTTCGCTTCCGCAGCACCACCATCAGGCGGTCCGCCATTTGATGATCCGTCCTGTTTATCAAGTACAGATTTGGCAATGCTTTCGGGAAGTTTCTTAGGTGTCTCAAACAGACCAATAAGTGGCATGATAATAAGGAAGTGAGCGAAATAATAAGCCGTCAAAATCCGCGATGCCAGGACATATCCACCTTCCGCCGGTTTGCCGCCGAGATAACCCAGACCAAGGCAAACAGCCACGAAGATGAAGAAAAACTGCTTGTACCAGGGCCTGAAGGTTGCAGACCTTACCTTGGAAGTATCCAGCCAAGGCAGCAGGAACAGAACGCCAATAGCTGCAAACATCAACAACACGCCACCAAGCTTGTCCGGTACGGCCCGCAAAATTGCATAGAACGGCAGGAAGTACCATTCAGGCACAATTTCAGCCGGTGTGACCAGTGGGTTGGCTTTGATATAATTATCAGCTTCGCCCAGTAAATTCGGGGCGAAGAACACCAGATAAAAATACAGGATCATAAAGACCACAATCGCAAAGCTGTCCTTGATGGTATAATAGGGATGGAAGGACACGGTATCCGCCTTGACCGATTTCACTTCAACCCCGGTAGGATTGCTGTTTCCCACCACATGGAACGACCAGATATGCATGGCCACCAGACCAACCAGGATAAACGGTAACAGGTAGTGCAGAGCGTAAAAGCGGATCAACGTTGGATTATCAACCACAAATCCACCGCGCAGCCATTCTACAATAGGATCGCCGACAATGGGGAAGGCTGAGAAAAAGTTGGTGATAACCGTAGCTCCCCAGAAACTCATCTGACCCCACGGCAGCAGATAGCCCATGAAAGCTGTTGCCATCATTGCCACATAGATTATCAGCCCGATAATCCACACCAGTTCACGCGGGGCTTTATAGGAGCCGTAATACAGTCCGCGGAAAATATGGATATAGACCGCCAGGAAGAACATGGAAGCGCCATTGGCATGGGCATATCGCAACAGCCAGCCGTAATTGACATCACGCATGATTTTCTCGACGCTCTCAAAAGCCAGATCCACACTCGGCGTATAATGCATGGCTAAAATGATGCCGGTGATTATCTGTATCACCAGAAAAATTGCCAGAATCCCGCCAAATGTCCACCAGTAATTGAGGTTTTTCGGTGTTGGAAACATCATGGTTTCATGCACCAGCCCCAAAATGGGTAACCGGGCCTCAAACCATTTGGCCACAGCATTGGTGGGCTGATAAGTTGAATGTCCGCTCATGTCAGCCCCCTAGCCGATTTTAATTTTGGTTTCTTC
>CAZVAZ010000024.1:0-14636 GCA_964625235.1 uncultured Hyphomicrobiales bacterium | reverse complement strand
AAGTTGAATGTCCGCTCATGTCAGCCCCCTAGCCGATTTTAATTTTGGTTTCTTCAAGATATACGATAGGTGGTATCACCAGATTGGTTGGTGCCGGACCTTTTCTGATGCGCCCTGCAGTATCATAGTGAGAGCCATGACAGGGGCAGAACCAGCCGCCATATTCGCCGCGCTCATCACCTATAGACTGACCTTTTGGAATGCACCCCAGATGTGTGCAAATGCCAACCATGATCAACCATTCCGGTTTTTCGGCACGCACACTGTCGGGTTCGGGATCAGGAAGGTCTTCAAGTGGGACAGCAACAGCTTCCTTAATCTCTTCAGCCCCTCTGCGTCGGATAAATATCGGGCTGCCGCGCCATTTCACCGTCATGTTCTGCCCAACTTCTACCGGAGAAAGATCAACTTCAATAGAAGAAAGTGCCAGAACAGAGGCATCAGGGTTCATCTGATCAATCAGCGGCCAGACGGCAAACACGCTACCGGCGGCAAATGCCCCGGTGGCAATATATAGAAAATCTCTACGGGTAGCTTCAGGTTGGTCGGTATCAGACACGTTTCTCCCTTTCTGATGGAAGAACAATGAAAAAAATTATTCTACACTACTAAGGTATCGCAAAGTTATTGATTCGGACCATAGCCGATCAACAAGATTGTCACAATTCCAATCAGGCAGATTTATGAGCTTCTTTTGGCACTCTTACCGTGTAATGTCCAGACCTGAAAACACATGTTATAATTTGTCGCATCACCATCCGCCTCACCAGGAAATTTCACCATGCGAATTGCCCTGTTTGAACCCGATATTCCGCAAAATACGGGTACAATACTAAGATTTGCAGCCTGCCTGGGTGTGGCTGTGGATATCATTGAACCGGCAGGTTTTGCATTAAGCGATCGCGCTTTCAGACGCGCCGGCCTTGACTATCTTGATCACGTTGACATAAGCCGCCACCTTTCTTTTCAGCATTTCCACAAAAACATGAACAAAAACAATCCCCGGCGTCTGGTTTTACTGACCACAAAAGCCGATGTCGCGTATATGGATTTTGAATTTTCTGACCATGACACTTTGCTTCTGGGTCGCGAAAGTGCCGGTGTTCCCCAATATGTGCACGACATTGTAGATGCCCGTATCGTTATCCCCATGTATAAAAACCTGCGATCAATCAATATCGCCGCCGCCACAGCCATGGTGGTGGGAGAGGCCTTGCGGCAAACCGGACAATTTCCCAAAATAAAAAACCAGGAACAGACATGAGTGATACCCCGCAACTGGAAAAACAAAAAACCACAGCGCAAAACTGGTTTCAGAAACTGCGCGATGAAATCTGTGCAAGCTTTGAAAAACTGGAAGATGAACTGGAAGGCTCCTTGACGCAGCACCCCGCCGGGCGATTTCAACGCACGCCATGGGTGCGCGAAGACGGCGGCGGCGGCGTTATGTCGATGATGAAAGGCCGCGTGTTCGAAAAAGTCGGTGTCCACACCTCAACTGTCCATGGTGAATTCAAACCGGAATTCCGCAGCCAGATCCAGGGCGCCGAAGAAGACCCGCGCTTCTGGGCCAGCGGCATCTCCCTGATAGCGCATCCGCAAAACCCCCATGTGCCCGCTGTTCACATGAACACAAGATTTGTCGTCACCACCAAAAGCTGGTTTGGCGGCGGCGCTGACCTGACCCCTGTGCTTGATAACCGCCGCACCCAGGAAGACCCGGACTCAATTGATTTTCACGCCGCCATGAAAGCCGCCTGCGACCCTCACGGAGTTGCCGATTACCCGCACTACAAAAAATGGTGCGATGATTATTTCTATCTGCCCCACCGCGAAGAAATGCGCGGCATCGGCGGCATTTTCTACGACCATCTCAATTCAGGCAACTGGGACGCAGATTTCGCCTTCACCCAGGATGTCGGTCGCGAATTTCGCGACATATACCCCAAACTCGTGGCCACAAACATGAACAAACCGTGGAATGATGCGAACCGCGAAGAACAACTCATCCGCCGCGGCCGCTACGTCGAATTCAACCTGTTATACGACAGAGGCACCACCTTCGGCCTCAAAACCGGCGGCAACGTGGATTCGATACTATCCTCGATGCCACCAGAGGTGAAATGGCCATAATTAGTAGCCGCCCATTGCTACCGCCGCACAATAGTGGCAAAACAGAAGAGGAACAGTTTCTACTTATCAGTGGTACTTAAATTGGGGGCAGGTCAAACTCACGGCAAGAAAAAACACTACCAATTCGCTTCCAAAACAGCGTCGTTTCAGAGGAGTGATTTATGCCGATAGCACTGAGGAATGGATCGTCGGATCAAGTCCGACGATGACGCAATTTAATTGAAGGATCACCATCAATTTTAAACCGGCAGCTGAAAAGAAAATTAGGTGCTTTTAGTAAACTGTCACCGTAATTCACCTATCATTGCGGCACCGGAGGAGCGCAGCGAACGGCTAGCGAGGAAGCCCGAGCGCCGCTTAAAAAAGGAGATAGACAGATGTGTCCCGTGAAATTGACAAAGAAGGACTTCGCCAAAGCCAAATTACCTCAAAAAGCTTTGATCGCCGTAATTCTTTAGCTCATCGTGTGGCACGTAATCTGGAGTTACAACTGGTTTTGGTGGTGAAAAATTACTGAATACAATTATCGATTACCCTTCCACCCCGACAACCTTGATCACAGCCGTCTCATTTTGCTCATCCAACTCCAATTTCCCCAATCTGGCATAAGCATCAACTGCCAACTGCCCAAACTCCGCATCCACGCCCAAAGCGCGCGCCAGCTCGACGCCGTAGTTGGCATCTTTCAGTCTCAGCTTGCCGGAAAATACGATGTTCTTATCATGATCATCGGCAAGAAACCGGCCAACGCTGCGCATGACTTGCGGGGCAGCCGCCTGGCCGATGCCAAGCGCGTAGGCGGCTTTTTCTAAATCGAGCCCGCCTTTTTCGGCGATCACCATTCCCTCGGCAATCGAGGCAATTTGGATGGCGCCGATGAGGTTGACCATCAGCTTGTAAACCGTGCCGGTGCCAACCGCGCCGAAGTGGATGATTTCTTTGTTCAGAGGCGCCAACAACGGCGTGGCGGCTTTGAGATCGGCATCATCCGCGCCCACCAGCAACACCAACTGTCCGGCAGCCGCTGCATCGGGCAGGCCGGTTACCGGGCAATCGATATAGCGTCGGCCTTGAGATTTAACCTGCTGGCCAAGCTCGCCCACCCAATCATAGGAAAGCGTTGAACACTCGATAACAAACGCGCCCGGTGCCATTTGAGCCGCCAGTCCACCGTCTTCACCCAGCCACATGGTGCGCGATGCCTGATCATCACCGACCATGGAGAACACTGCATCGACATCGTGTGCCGCATCGCGCGGGGTATCGGCAACTTCTATGCCTGAGCCTTGCAGCGCCTCGGCTTTGGCGCGGGTGCGGTTGTATGCCCTCACCTCATGGCCGGCCACTGCCAGCCGCAAAGCCATGCCCTTACCCATATTACCCAGCCCGAGAAAGCCTATACGCGCCATTCTTCATCTCCTGAAATTAATCGATTGGATTAGATATACAATAACGCGATGGATGCAACAATCAACGCACTCATGCAGCCGTTGAAAATCATCAAAGCTTTTTGTGACGTCAGCCACCGGCCTATCAATGCGCCAAACAGGCACCACAGAGAGATAAGCGGGAAGGATACGACAAAAAACACACCCGCAACAATGAGCGCTTCGACCACATAGCTGCCCTCACCCGTTGTATATGCCGTCAATGCCGCCACCGCCATAATCCACGCCTTGGGGTTGACCCATTGAAACAGCGCGGCTTGCATAAATGTAAACGGCTTTGCCTCGTGTGTTGCACTTTTTGGCCGGGCTGCTGTGGCGATTTTCCATGCCAGAAACAGGAGATAGGCAGAACCCACATACTTGAGAACCTGATGCAACTCGGGATAGGCCGTAAACACCTGGCCCAGCCCGAGGCCAACGGCCAGAACCATGCCGGGAAACCCGAACTGGATACCAAAAATATGCGGCAGAGAACGCCGATAGCCAAAATTGGCACCAGACGCCGTCAACATAATGTTGTTGGGCCCGGGCGTACCGGTGGAGGCAATGGCAAAGGTTAAAAGCGGCAAGAGAATCGGTGTCATCCGGCAGGCTCCTGATTTAAGTCAGCAATACTGACGTAGTTACGGTGAGGAGGAAAGAGAAAAATTGGAACCAAATCCGTGTGCAATTCAAAAATCGAACCGCAAACTTGCGCGAATGGCGCTTGAACGCTCTATAAGAGTGGCGCTGGCGCGGGGAAAATTAAATTCTATTTGACAAAATTATATTTCGATAATATTAGAAATACAGAAACTATAATCACACGAGCCGCAAATGGATATCGACACCGCTGCCCTGTACCTGAGCGAAATGGGAAATGTCACCCGGCTTAAAATTATCCGTCTGCTGGTGCGTGCCGGTGACAAGGGGCTGGCGGTGGGAAATATCCAGAGCAGGCTCAAAATTCCCGGCTCCACCCTGTCCCATCACCTCAGCCATCTGCGCAATGCCGGTCTCATTCATCAAGAACGCGAAGGTACCGTTCTGCGCTGCTGCATCTATTACGACCGAATTGAAGGACTCGTTGATTTTATCACCGAAGAATGCTGCACATACCCTGAATTACAGATGGAAAATCACAAAAAAGAAAAGGTTTAAAAAATTTCAACCTTATTTCGGTTAATCTAGAATTATAAATATATTGACATAGAGAGTTTAACCATGTCCACGGAACAAAAAACCCAAAATCCGGCACAAAACAGAGCCTTAAACTCACCCACATTTCTGCGGGCTCTAAATTCCATAATCAAAGACCCGGTGGTACTGTTTCTTGTGGCAGCACTTGGTATTCTTGCTATCATAAATCGCGACCAGTTCTCGGCCAGTGTGATTTCCACCTTAAATGCGATCGTTTACATTGCGCCTTATTTTGCCCTGGCCATGGGTTTTGCCGCCTTTGCCAAGGCCAGCGGTGCAGACAGCATAATGGTGCGCGCTTTTTCAGGCCGCCCGCTTTATGCGATTTCAGCAGCAACCCTTGCCGGTGCCTTATCGCCCTTCTGCTCGTGTGGCGTCATCCCCCTGATTGCCGGCATGCTGGCTGCCGGTGTGCCACTGGCACCGGTGATGGCTTTTTGGGTATCTTCGCCAATCATGGACCCGGAGATGTTCATTCTCACCACCGCCGGTATCGGTCTTAATTTCGCCATCGCCAAAACCTTTGCCGCCATTGGCATGGGCCTGCTTGCGGGCACCATCACCCAGGCTCTGGACGCAAGGTCCTTTCTCAAAAACCCGCTGAACGCCGGGATTGAAACCGGTTGCGGAACATCATCATGCACACCGCGCCGCAAAGAAATCATGTGGGCCTTCTGGCGTGATCCTGAGCGTATGAACATTTTCTGGAACGAGATCAAATCCGTCGGCGGCTTTCTCGGCAAATGGCTCACACTGGCATTTTTTCTCGAAAGCCTGATGGTTGCCTATATTGATCCGACATGGGTTTCCAATTTTGCCGGTGACGGCAACCCCTTTGCCATTCCTCTCGCCGCCCTCATCGGCATGCCGTCTTATCTCAATGGTTATGCCGCCATTCCGCTGGCCTCGGGCCTGCTCGATCTCGGCATGTCAAAAGGCGCTGCGCTGGCATTTTTAACCGCCGGTGCCGTATCCTCCATCCCTGCCGCAATCGCCGTTTACTCTCTGGTCAGAAAACCCGTCTTCGCGCTGTATATCGCACTCGGCCTCACAGGTTCGCTGATCTCAGGTTTCGCCTATCAATATTCGAGCATGCCGGTTTAAAACCCAACTGGCGTACATATCTCGATTAAAAACCCGTTTTTGTCACTCACATAAGCGATGGTTTGTCCCCACGGCATGTCTTCAGGTTCCTGAACCGGTTTTGCACCGGCCTTCAGCGCCCTGTCAAAACCCGCCTGCACTTCATCCGTTTCGAACGCAATCTCAAAAACAGGCCCGTTGGCAGCAGCCCGTGACGGTGATTTGCCAAGGCTTTTCATCAACTCGAGGGATGAAAATGAAAGTGTTGTCGAACCGGTATCCAACTCACCATAATCTCCGCTTTCATGTAACATTTTTTGTTTAAAACCAAAGGCGTTGCCAAAGAATTCCAGAGTTTCTTCGACATTTTCAACATAGAGAATTCTATATTTAAACTTCATATCGATACCCCTGAAATTATATCCGTTCGCCTGCGGATTTTGCCTGCAGAACGAAAATCTATACCACTCATACTCTTAAGTCCTGAACATTAGCGATAAAATCTGTGCACACGGGCAAGAATTTCGCGCTGATAAATAATTGGAAATGGATTTGGCGAGATGTCACTTTAGCGCTAAGTTGCCACAACAGGAATTGCCAGGGGGAAAAAGAATTTCCATCGCTGTAGTAAGCATGCCCGAAGCTCAGGATTTATAGAATTTTATGCATCAAAAGCTGGAATTTGCTCTCATTGGTGCTGGACCTGCCGGACTTGCTGCAGCACTTTATTTGAGCCGACAGGGGCATACGGTTACAATTCTAGAGCAATTCGACCGCCCGGTGCCGATTGGTTCGGGCCTGTTATTGCAACCTACCGGCATGACAATTTTGCACGACCTTGGCTGTCTGGATGCAGCTCTTGAGCTTGGCAACAGAATAGATCGTTTGTACGGTGTCGAAACCCGCTCAAACCGCACCGTTCTTGATGTACATTATTCAGCTTTTCAAAAATCCCGCTTCGGCCTGGCCATCAACAGAAGCGCCTTGTTTGACATCCTGTTTAATCAGGTAAAACAGGAAAAAATTCACCTTCAAACCAACTTCAAAGCCAGCCGGATCATCTACAAGAACGCCAAGGTTCAGCCGGTTGATGAACGTGGCCAAATTCCGGGAGATTTTGATTGCATCATTGATGCATCCGGCGCCAATTCAACCCTTAAACAATTCTCCCATAATCCGGGTCGCCAAAAGGCCCTGGAATATGGCGCCCTGTGGACCACCTTAAAATGGGTGGAGAATGATTTGCCCGTCAATGCCCTGAGCCAGCGCTATGAGCGCGCAAACATCATGATTGGTATTCTTCCCTCCGGCACCACCTTTGGCGACCCGCAACCAACAGCCACATTTTTCTGGAGCATCAAACCGCAGGATTATCACCAGGTGCGCCAGTCAGGACTTGAGCAGTGGAAAGGCGAGGTGCTGGGTTATTGGCCCCAATGTGACGTTTTTATCGACCAGATTGAAAGCTTTGATCAACTTACCCTGGCTCAATACGGCCATCACACCATGACCACACCGACGGGCAACCGTATTGCCTTCATTGGTGATTCAGCCCATTCAACCAGTCCTCAACTGGGTCAGGGTGCAAATATGGCCCTGCTTGATGCCTGCGCCCTGGGACGGGCATTTTCAACTGCAGACACCCTTGAACAAGCCCTTGCTTCTTATTGCCGGATGCGGCGCTGGCATATACGTGTTTTTCAGGCCCTGTCTTATCTGCTCACTCCGATGTACCAATCCAACTCATCAATTCTGCCGCATTTGCGCGATCAGATAATCCCGATTGCTGCCAGTTTCTCCCTTACACACAAAATCATGGCCTCGATGGTAGCCGGCACCCTGCTCAATCCTTTCCCCGCTCTGGGTATTAAAGAAGTTGACTGGACTGAAACAGGAGTTGACCGGTAAACTTATTGAAGCTTTTTACTAAGGCTTTCTTTGCCGCAAGGATTAATATTGAAAGGCACGTATATGTCAGGTGGTTTAAAAAGAATCAGGCCTCAGCCAATCCCATCTGTCTATCCACAGTGGGAATATCGCGCTGAAGGTGACCTTCACCGCGTTTACGAAGATTACAAGCAGGTGTTTCAGGTACCCTGGGTTGGCGTGGTCTCCATGGCATACGCGCACTACCCGAATTTTTTCAATGCCTGGTACAAGGGCTTGCGCGAGACGGTTGAAAGTGCTGCATACGTTGAGTGCGCACGCACGTTGCGGCAACATATCGAGACAGCCATAGAGGAGCTTGAACCGCGCCCAATCAGGCAACGTTTGCTCGATAATGGCTATTCAGCGCGCGAACTGTCACAGATTGAAGACGCAATCGAGTTTTTCTCCCATGGCAATTTCGCCCAGATTCCAGCGGTGTTTGCAGCACGCGCCTTGCTCGAGGGTATTGAGGTGGGGGCTGGAAATGCCAGTGCGGTAAAATTTGACGGCCACCACGGCATTGACGTTCAAACACCGTTTATATTGATGGAGCCCCATCATGTAGCGGCTGAAACAACAGCGCTTTATCAAGACATCATGGCGAGGCTACAATTGCCCTTCGTCAATACGGATTACCGCGCCCTGGCGCGCTGGCCAACTTATTTTGAGGAAGCCTGGAAGGACTTGCGCGGGTCTATCGACACACCAGTCTACAATCAAATCACACAGGGTCTGCACAACAATATATGTGAAGCAGTCGAACTTCTGCCCAACCCCAACAAGCTGACCTCCTCGGATATTATAGCCGCAGCCAATCAGGATGGCGATGTGGCGGAAATCCTCGAAATGACAAATCTGTTCACCTATCTGCTACCGGGATTGGTCACCAATGTTGCCTATTTCCGCGCGCAGCTTATAAATCCTGTGAACGGGTAACATTGGTCAGCATCAGCCGAATGGCTTCGATGTAATTCTTTGCCGGCCTGCCTTCGGCAATGGCCAGTGCGGCCCTGTCAAAGGCAGCTGAAAGTAAGTCGGTCAATGCTTCCAGCGGTACATTTTCCAATGCTTCCTTTGACATCGCCTGCCCAAGGCCCTGCCGCAGTTCCTCGCCGCTGGTCTGCCCGTTAATCCGATCCATTTCGGCATGCCCGAGCACTGATGGCCCATCAAGAAGCAACAGGCGCGTGCGGCCCGGTGCGGCCATCGCGGCAAAGTAGGCCCCGGTTCCTGCCATAAGAGCATCAAGCGGTGAGGTCGGATTGCTGGTTTGTTGAGCGATTTGGTTGGCAACCACTTGTGCTTCATGAGCGACCACAGCTTGAAACAAATCCGATTTATCAGAAAAATGGTGATAAAGCGCGCCGCGCGTAACCTTCGCTGCCGCTGCGATTTCAACCGTTCCGGTACCCGCATAACCCCTGTCAAAGAACAATGTTCGCGCCGCCGCAATCAAAGCTGCGCGTGTGGCCCGGGTCCGGTCCTTGTTGGAACGGCGTCTGGATTTCTCTTGCATACATACACCCTGCATGTTAATTAGTTTTTACAAACACACTGTATGTTATTTAAACAAGGATTGAAAGAAATGAAATGCACCTCGTTTTACCCGGTGATTATGACAGACAAAGTTGCGGATACGACGCGGTTTTACATTGAAAAATTCCGCTTTGTGCCAAAATTCAAAAGTGACTGGTACGTTCACCTGCAATCAAGTGAAGACGAAAAAGTCAATCTGGCAATCCTGCAGGGCGATCATGAAACAGTTCCCGAACCCGCTCGCGGCACGATCAGTGGCCTGTTACTCAATTTTGAAGTTGAAGACGTTGATAGCGAGTTTGAACGCGCCAAGGCAAATGATCTGCCGATCCTATTGTCTTTGAAAGACGAGCCGTTCGGCCAGCGCCATTTCATCACCAGCGATCCCAACGGCATCTTGATAGATGTAATCATGCCGATACCGCCTAGCGAAGAGTATCAGCAACAATACGCTCCCGATTCGGTTCCGGTATAATCTCAGTCGTTTCAAACTTTACATAACTTTACAATGCGGAAATGCGCGCGAAAACATCATCTTCTACATATCAGTCACAGGGCACGGGGCCACTCAGACATTTTATGGAGAAATACAATGAATTCCCAGGACAAACAAACCGCAACCAAATGGAGCGGTAAAAAACGCTTCACCGCTGTAGCTTTAGCCTCTGTGCTTGCGGCTGGCACATTTGCAACCGTTGCCTACAGCGGCGGCCAGTCGTATATGAAAGACCACAGAATGGGTGGTCTCATGCACAGCGCTGGAGATCCCGCCAAATTCGAGAAAAAACTTGATAAAAAGCTGAAGTTTTTATCCTTTGCACTCGATGCAACCGACGCGCAGCAGGAAAGGCTCAAAACCGTGATCATGGCACTTGCCAAAGACGTGTTGCCCATGAAGGCAAAAATGCGCGAAACCCGTGTGCAACTGCAGGAACTTTTGATCCAGCCCAAAATCGATCGCGCGGCGATTGAAAATCTGCGGGTGGAAAAAATCGCACTTGTCGATACAATGAGCAAAAAAGTGACAGCAGCCATTGCTGATGCCGGTGAAATACTTGAGCCTGAACAGCGTATTAAGCTGGTCAAGTTCATGAAAAAGTTCAAACCTCATGGCGGCGGCTGGAAACGCGGCTAACTCACGGGTAAGATAGACTATGGCTGCCCATATTCTTCTTGTTGAAGATGACCAGCGTTTAGCCGGGATGGTGAAAGACTATCTCGGCGGCGCTGGTTTTCGTGTGACTGTTGCCGCCACCGGCGCTCAGGGAATTTCCCTGCACAAAGCCCACGAATTTGACGCCCTGATATTGGATTTGATGTTGCCTGATATGGATGGTCTTGAAATCTGCCGACATATTCGCAAATCTTCTCAAACGCCGATTTTAATGCTGACGGCGCGCGGTGACGTTATGGACAGGGTAATCGGCCTCGAACTGGGTGCCGATGATTATCTGCCAAAACCGTTTGAACCGCGCGAACTGCTGGCCCGCTTAAAGACAATTCTGAGAAGGGGCAGCAGCAATGCCGATACCGAGCTGCTCCGTTTCGGTCGGTTGGAAATAGATCTCAGCGCCCGGAAATTGAGCATTTCCGGTGAAGACCGCCCGCTCACCGGCTATCAGTTTTCACTTCTTGTAGCTTTGGCTCAACATGCCGGTCGTGTGCTCAGCCGTGATGTCCTGATGGATTTAATCAAGGGTGAAGCGCTTGAGGCCTACGACCGTTCCATTGATGTTCATATTTCGCGCATTCGAGCAGCGATTGAAGACGACCCAAAAACACCGCACCGCATTATCACCGTTCGCGGCACCGGATACGTGTTCGCCAAAGAGCAGGATTGAAGCGTCAATGAAGCGTCTATACCAGAAAATCTACCTGACCATCATCGCCAGCCTGGTCGTCGTCGTCATCACGGCTGGATTGATGTGGCGCTTTGGTCCCGGTTTTCGTCAGGATACAGCAGTTTTTGATATTACACGCGAACTGGTCAGCCTGGCCCTGCCTCCGGTCACTGCTTCAAAACAACAACAGGGGCAAGGCGTACGCGACCTGGCAAAACGTCTGAAACTTGAACTCGCGCTCTATGATGGTAATCGCAACCTGATAATCTCAACAGATTCAGATCTGCCTGTACCGAAAAAAAAGACCAGCCGCCTGAAACACAAGCGCGGCGATCTGGTCTGGACCTTCCAGCTCAGTGATAAACGTTGGATTGTAGCCAAAGCACCCCAGTTTCAAGAACATTCAGCCCTTGGCATGATAGGCTTCCTCGGTGCCATTGCATTGATTATTGCACTATGTGCGTATCCCGTCGTACGCGGCCTCACTCGCCGGCTTGAGCACTTGCAGGTTGGTGTGGAGAATTTGGGAACCGGTGATCTCGGTACAAGAGTTGAAGTGCAGGGTAAAGATGAGATTGCCCAACTGGCCACAAGCTTTAATGCCGCTGCCGCCCAGATTGAAGATCTCTTTGAAACCCACCGTCAACTGCTCGCCAATGCCTCTCACGAATTGAGAACACCTCTGGCCCGCATTCGCCTAGGCATTGAACTGTTAAAGACCGATGCAACCGGGGAAAGACAAAACAATCTCGAACGCGACATCCATGAATTGGACCAGATGATTGATGAAATTCTTCTGGTGAGCCGCCTTGAGGCGGTTCACACTCTGGAAACCGAAGACGAAATTGACCTGCTTGCTCTGGTTGCCGAAGAATGTGCCAGGTATGATGCCTGCTGGCTGCATGGTGAACCGTCTTTTGTGCGCGGTGACCCCCGTCTGCTGCGCCGGTTAATCCGCAACCTGCTCGATAATGCCAGCCGCCACGGCAAGCCGCCGGTGGAAATAGAAGTTATGCCCGAAGGTGATACCATAACACTGAACATCTCGGATCATGGCGAGGGTATCCCCAAATCCGAATGGGAAAACGTCTTCAAACCCTTCTACCGCCTCAGCAAAAGCCAGAACAAAGCCGGTAGCGGCCTTGGCCTCGCCCTCGTAGCTCAGATAGCCAAACGCCATGGCGGCACTGCCGCTATTATGCAAAAAGAAGGTAGCAAAAGCAGTGTCCGCGTTACTCTTCCGTCAATTTAAAGCGTGCCTGAACGATGGTTTTCAACTGCGCCATCTGCTCTTTAGCATCCCATACAAATCCCGCTTCAATCCATTCCTGCTCAAGCTGTGACAGCACCTCCCCCACTTGCCGCCCCGCTTTCACTCCCAGGGCCAAAATATCTGCGCCGGCGGGTAAAAAGACCGGTGCCTGCCATCGTTGGGGAAGCGTAACTATTTTTTTCCATACAGAAACATCCGCCGATTGACCCTCCAGGCTCCAGGCCACAACAGCACATTGCCGGTATATCTTTTCACCCAATCTGTAGAGCAGGGCCTTTTGCGCAGGCTCTTCCAGAGTGGGTGAAAAAGCACCGGCATGGCGTCCCAAATCAGCAAGAAAAGCCATTTCCTTGTTTGGTAATTTTAAATTTTTCCTCCAAATCTCCATCAACTCTGCATCCCCACCGGCCAAAGCCGCCAACCGTGGCAAAGCATCGGTGCAAAATTTCATTTTCTGCTCGATTTTAACCAGATTGGTGAAACACTCAGGCTTTACATATCCCGGCAGGATTTTGTCCATGACCCCGACTTCAACCATCCGGTGAATGACAACAGATGCAAAAGGAGCCATCACAAGCTTGAACATTTCGTTTTTTATCCGCTCTGCTGAAAGCTGTGACAGGCCATCTTTATGGGCAATGCAGGCAGCCAGACCCTGAGCCTCCAAAACCCCTTTGGCATAAAGGGCGGAAAATCTGAAAAACCGGAGAATACGTAAATAATCCTCCTCAATTCGTTGGCTGGCCGAACCAATAAACCGCACCCGCCTTTGCAACACATCATCAAACCCGTCAACAGGATCATAGACCGTGCCATCCTCATCGCAATAAAGTGCATTGATATAAAAATCACGCCGTTGTGCATCCAGCTTCCAGCTTGGCGTCGGTGCTGTAACAGCGTGGCGGCCATCAGTTTCAATGTCGATGCGCAAGGGTGTGACTTCAAACACATGGGTTCGATCTGCGTGCGCAACGATGAGGCTTACCGTGCCGTGTCCGCGCCCCGTGGCCACAGTCTTGAGTCCCGCGCTTTCAGCCCGGCGCGTAATTTCCTCGGCACTGTGAACAGTAGCCAGGTCAATATCACCCACAGCCTCACCAAGCAGAGCATTACGCACAGCACCGCCAACCACGCGCACCTCGTCATGGCTTCCCAATAGCGAAAAAACAGATTTTAGCGCAGGCGATTTCAGCCAGTCCGCACTGCTAAGGCCTGGTAACTGTTTGATTAGGGTCATGACCCTAGCTCCAGTACAGCCCGTATCCGATGATACCGCCGCCGACCAGCAACAGACCGGCCATGCACAGGTTGAACAAGGGCATCTGCTGCCAGAAATTCGCCCCGGCCTCTTTCTTGTTGAAAACCATGACATAAAGTCCATAGACCAAAAAAGGTATGGTGAAGGCAAAGAGCTCAAATAAAACCAGCCGAAGCATAAAGTCACCTAATCCTGATAAATGCGATCGTAAAAATTTTTCAACATACCTGCCGTTGCTCCCCAGATGAACCTATCACCATATGGCATGGCATAATACGCCCGATTTTTTCCTTGCCAGTAACGGGTGTGTTTTTGATGATTTTCAACAGTCATCAAAAACTCCAGCGGAACCTCAAAAGCCTCATCCACCTCACGCCTGTCAAGCTCAAGTTCATAGGTCGAGGGCACCAGACCTACAACCGGTGTAATTCTAAAACCACTGCCGGTCTGATAGGTGTCCAGATAACCGATAATGTCAACCAGAGAAGGATCAAGCCCCACTTCTTCGTGCGCTTCTCGTAAGGCTGCGGCCACAATACTGTCGTCGCTTTTTTCAACCTTGCCACCGGGAAAGGCCACCTGGCCCGGATGGGACGTCATAGTTTCCGGCCTGCGGGTCAGCAACACCCTGGCACCATCTTCATGATTTATAATCGCAATCAAAACAGCGGCAGCCCTTGGCACAACACTCAAATCTTCGTAATAATCCGGATTAAGATCAAAATCACTACGCCCGCTGGGAAGCGAAAAATCAAAGGCGGAAGCAGGCACATCCTGCATCAGGGCGCATTTGGCCAGCCGACGCAACTCATCAGTGGTATAATCGAATTGCTGGCGTTTCAAAAAAACAGCTCCAAAATAGGGTTATTTCTTTTTTAGAAAAGAGCCTGAAGCCAGCCCGCTCCCCCGGCCCAACCACCCGATAAGGTACCCTGAGGGGTGGTTGGGCCGGGGGA
>CAZVAZ010000023.1:0-19759 GCA_964625235.1 uncultured Hyphomicrobiales bacterium | reverse complement strand
TCAAATGTCGCGACACCCGCGGCTGGCTTTGCCCGAGTATCTGCGTCAGTTCTTTCACATTGAACTCTCCATGAGACAGCACAAACAAAAGACGCAACCTGGTTCTCTCACCAGCACCGCGCAATCCGTTCAGGAGACGATCCATATGACAACATCCGATTTGGTTAAAACATTAGAAATTGATCCAGTGGACGCACCTGCCCCTCATCAAAATCAGTCATTGCATGATAACGAAATGCAATCTAATATCAAGATATCTTTATATCTAAATTTTTTATGGTTACGAAAGAATCATATTTGCCCTACAAAACTTCACAATCCGCGATATTTAGGCAACTATCGGCACAAATTTTTTCAAATGATCCCATGTTAGGAAATTTACTACGTAGACTGTGATATCAGGAATTCAGATAAGAAATAAAAGGCGATTAAGCGACAGCTTGACGGGAATTCTGCGGAAACAATCATATTGAATTCAATTATTTTCACACCCGATCTTGAATTGCTCTGATAAGTGCTGATGTATATATTTGGGATAAGATGTGATGGTTAGTCGGAATTCAGCAAAAATCGTGCTGGCAGACTCCGATTTTTTGAGTTAAACATCTAAACTTAAACTGACAGGTAAGAATGAAGCGAAAATGAAAAGAACAATTGATTTCAAATTCTGGAACTTGAAAAATCCTGGTTCCCCCCGGATCACCGGTTCAGTATGCTCAATTTTCAGCATTTTCTTTTTGGCGGCAAGCCTCGTCGTATCACCGGTTTCCGCAGCAAGTGATCCCGGACCGTCCGGATACTCAGAAGACGCCAGCAACGGTGATCTAAGTGATCCGTTTGAAGGCCTGAACAGGGTGATGTTCTTTATCGGCGATGGCCTAGACACCATGTTTTTGCGGCCGGTCTCGGTGGCTTATACCACATTCATTCCCAAGCCCATACGCACCGGCGTCGACAATTTCATGTCAAACGTGGCAACACCGGTAACACTGAGTAATGATCTGTTTCAGGGTGAATGGGACAGAGCGGGAACCACTGCCAAGCGTTTTGTAATCAATTCAACACTCGGGCTAGGTGGCCTGTTGGATGTGGCTGCCAAACAGGGCCTGCCCGGACACACCGAAGATTTCGGTCAAACACTTGCCGTTCACGGCGTAGATTCCGGCCCGTATCTTTTTATACCTATCCTGGGTCCGGCCACACCTCGCCACCTTGCAGGTCGTTTTGTCGATCTGTTTACCGATCCCTGGACATATATCTTATACAGAAAACCTACATTGGTTCGATTGGCCCCTACTGCTGTCGTTTCAATCTCCGCACGTGGTGATGCTGATGCTGCATTAACCAGCGTCAAAGAAACCTCTCCGGACTATTATTCATCGATAAAAAATCTTTATTCCCAAAGTCGGCGCAACGCTATTAATAACGGCCAGGTTGACAATAGTGACCTTGTCGACATACCCGAATTTGATTCGCGATAAATCGAGCCCAATCGTCGCATATACGTATAAAACGTAACTTCCAACATGTAAGCAAGCGGGATTTAAATTTGCATGATGATTTCCAAAAAATATTTGACTGAACCCGCATTTCCAAAACGCAATTTTATTGCTGCCCTCCTGTTCGTTGTCACCGTACTGGCAACAGGAGTGTTGACGCCAACACCAACATTGGCGTCTCCCCAGGCCGAAGCGATGGTGAAAAAATTCGGCAACCAGGTCATTAAAATTCTTGGCGGCAACGGTTCAGTAGGTCAGCAGGAAAAACAGTTCAAATCCGCCTTCCTTCGCAATGCTGATATCGGCACAATTGGCAGGTTTACGCTGGGCAAATATGCCAGAACAATCAAATCTTCCGAGCGTCGCGAGTTCAATCAGCTGCTCGGCCGCTTCATCGTCAAGGTTTTCATTGGGCGCATGAAGGGCACCAAGAGCACCGGGCTCAAGATACTTGGAACAACGGAACGCAAAAAGGGTCGTGATTTTCTTGTCAAAAGCCTGGTCAATCTGCCCGATGGGGCTCCTATTCGCGTCAATTGGCGCATATTCAAAAACAAAAGCGGACGCCTGAAGCTTTTTGACATCAGCATTGAAGGTCTGTGGCTGGCGCAGGAACAGCGTTCAATTTTTGTCAATGTCATCAGCCGCAACAATGGAAAAATCAGCGCCTTGCTCACCCATTTAAAACAACAGATTGCCAAATAAAGGCAATTATTCTAGACTTGAGGCACTAGGGGCTCCTATGTAGAATCATATCAGACAGAGGAAGTACATTTAAACATGTTAGCGTAGGGGGATTATGTCTACATGATGATATTCAATAGTAATACGGCCAAAACATTGCGCCGAAAACACAGTTTGCTCGCGGCATTTATGGTTTTTGCCGCTACATTTACCACAGGTTTTCTCAACCCTGCTGCTGCTCAGACAGCCACAGAGGTTAAAACCATGGTGACGAATTTCGGCAACCAGGTTCTTTATATTCTGGCCGGCGATAGATCTGCAAGCCAGCAGAAAGAGCAATTCGGAAAAATTTTCCTGCACAATGCCGATATGGCAGCAATTTCCAGGTTTACTCTGGGCAAATACGCCAGAAGAATTGAACCTTCGCAAACTGAGCGGCTTCAGGAACTTCTTGGTAATTACATCATCCAGCTCTTTGTTGTTAAATTGAGAGGAACCCAAAGCGAGGGCCTTGAGGTTACCAGTACAGTAGAGAATAAAAAAGATATTGATTATCTCGTTAAAAGCGTCATCAAAATTCGCAAGGTACCAGGGTTTTCAAATGCACCTATACCGGTGAAATGGCGGATTAAAAGAAATGATGGCGGCGATCTTAAGCTACACGATATTAATATCGGCGGCTTTTGGCTGGCTCAGGAGCAACGCTCGACCTTTGTTGGTCTGATCAGCCGCAACAACGGAAAAATCAGCGCCTTACTGGATTTTTTAAAGAAAAAAACTCAGTAAAACTGACCATTTCCTCAGGATCAAAACGCATCAATCGCGTGAAAAACGTTTGTATTTGAGACGGCTTGGGCGCTCGGCTGCGGGACCGAGGCGGCGTTTGCGATCAGCTTCGTAATCCTGGTAATTGCCTTCAAACCACTCCACATGACTATCGCCTTCAAACGCCAGCATGTGGGTGGCAATGCGATCGAGAAACCAGCGGTCATGGCTGATGACAATGGCACAGCCGGCAAAATTTTCGAGACCATCTTCTAAGGCCCGCAGGGTTTCAACATCGAGATCATTGGTCGGCTCATCAAGCAATAACAGGTTGGCACCTGATTTTAGCACCTTGGCCAGATGCACACGGTTACGCTCACCTCCCGATAGAATGCCGACAGGTTTTTGCTGATCCCCACCTTTGAAATTAAATGCCCCTACATAGGCCCGACTGGCCATGGTGCGCTTGCCAAGCTGTATGACATCGAGCCCGTCGGATATTTCCTCCCATACGGTTTTCTTGGGGTCCAACGTATCGCGCGATTGATCAACATAGCCAATTTCAACTGTCTCCCCCACTTTTAACGTGCCGCTGTCGGGCGTCTCCAGCCCGGTCAACATGCGAAACAGCGTGGTCTTGCCTGCCCCGTTGGCGCCGATGACGCCGATGATGCCACCCGGCGGCAGGCGAAACGACAGATCTTCAATCAAAAGCTCGTCACCATATCCCTTGTTGAGATTTTCAGCCTCAATCACAATGCCACCAAGGCGCGCACCGGGCGGAATGGAGATTTGCGCCTTTCCGGATTGTTCTTTGGCTGATTGATTGAGCAGATCATCATAGGCGTTTATACGAGCCTTTGATTTGGCCTGACGCGCCCGCGGGCTGGCTTGTATCCATTCCAGTTCCCGCGACAACGAGCGTTGACGTGCCTCCTCCTGGTTACCCTCAAGCGCCAGCCGTTTATGCTTTTGTTCCAGCCACGAGGAATAATTTCCTTCATATGGAATGCCGCGGCCACGATCAAGCTCCAGAATCCAGCCGGTAACATTATCGAGAAAATAGCGATCATGGGTAATCAGCACCACTGTGCCATTATATTCGCGCAAATACTGTTCCAGCCACGCAACCGATTCAGCATCAAGATGGTTGGTCGGTTCATCCAGCAACAGCAGGTTGGGCTGCGCCAGCAACAACCGGCACAAGGCCACCCGGCGACGCTCGCCACCCGACAGTTTGGCAACGTCACTTGCCCCGTCCGGGCAGCGCAGGGCTTCCATTGCCATCTCAACTTTGGATTCGAGATCCCAGGCATCAGCCGCCTCGATTTTTTCCTGAATATCGGCCTGTTCTTCAATCACCGCATTCATTTCGTCATCATCAAGCGGTTCTGCAAACCGGGCGGAAACTTCTTCAAACCGGTCCAGCAGCGCCTGCGTCTCGGCAACACCTTCCATGACATTGCCCATAACGTCTTTAGCCGGGTTCAGTTCCGGCTCTTGCGGCAGATGGCCAACTTTAACACCATCAGCTGCCCAGGCCTCCCCCTGAAATTCGGTCTCAACGCCCGCCATGATGCGCAAAAGCGTTGATTTACCCGAACCGTTAAGCCCGACCACCCCGATCTTGACCCCGGGGAAAAATGACAGACGAATATCGCTCAACACCTGTTTGCCCCCGGCAAATGTCTTGGACAGGTCATTCATTACATAAATATACTGGTAGGCAGCCATTCAAACAGGTCCTTGGGTTTGGGAGGAGGTAAGGCGAGTCGAGATCTTTTAACCGACCATGGCTCATATCGCAATGACAGAACTTAAGGATTTACCGGCTCAATACGCAATATGCGTCCGTTATCTGAATCCGTCAGCAGATAAATATACCCATCCGGTCCCTGGCGCACATCGCGTATGCGCTCATCAAGGTCTGACAGAATGCGTTCTTCGGCAACGATTACCTCACCCTTCAACACAAGACGCGAAACCAGCCGGGATTTAAGCGCCCCGACAAACAGATTTCCCTGCCATTTGGCAAACTTGTTGCCCGTATAAAATGCCATGCCCGAAGGGGCGATAGAAGGGTCCCAGTAATAGATCGGTTGCTCAAGACCGGGCTTGGCTGTACCCACACCAATCTTCTCGCCGGAATAATATTCTCCAAAGGAAATAACCGGCCAGCCGTAATTTTTTCCAGCTTCCGGCACATTGATTTCGTCGCCCCCCTGGGCTCCATGTTCATGTATCCACAGTTTACCGGTTTCAGGATGAAGCGCTGCGCCTTGAGGATTGCGATGCCCCAGCGACCAGACTTCCGGGCGATAGCCTGCGCGCCCGACAAACGGATTGTCTTGTGGGATAGACCCATCCAGATTAATCCGTATCACCTGACCACGATTGATGCTGAAATCCTGAACACGTTCACGTTGGGCCCGGTCCCCAATGGTAATAAACAGCGTGTTATCGCGGGCCAGCACCAATCGTGAACCAAAGTGCCGCCCGCCCTCACTTTTGGGGACAGCCCTGAAAATCACCTTCACATCTGTCAGTTGCAGAGAACCTGTGTCGAGCTTGGCGCGGGCAACGGCCGTTCCACCACCACCTTTACCGGGCTCCGCAAATGAAAAATAAATCGTCGAGTTGCGCGCAAAATCTCGGTCCGGCAACACATCCAGCATACCGCCCTGCCCTTGGGCATAGACATCCGGCACCCCTTTCAGGGGGGCTGAGACAACACCTTTTGGCGAAACCAGTCGAAGCGTGCCGTCAAGCTCGGATACAATCATCGAGCCGGAAGGTAAAAAAGCCAGGCTCCAGGGATATTCCAGACCCTTGGCGACGGTAACAACACGCAATTTGTAATCCTGGCTCTGGTAAGTCTCCACTGCCTGGGCAAAAAGCGCCTGGGTAAAACTGACGGCCACAAACAGGCCTAAAAACATTCGGTATTGCATAGCTGCCAGAATAACATTACCGCACCAACATGCAAACCATTCGACCGGTTAGGGAAAATTAAATTTTAGATTTTTGCCTGGATGCTAAAATGAGTATCCTCAGTGAGGCACCCGGCCGCACCATAAATTGTCGACCCCGGTATTATTTATGTGGCGCCTGCAGGCTCACAGATGGAGACAGCCGCCAATAAACCTGGTCTTCGTCTCAACACGCGAAGGATTTGCCGCCAGCCCTGCCCGGCGCTTATGCGCCGCACCCGTGCAGGCCGGTGCGCACCAGCAATAAGGGTGTTTATCATGATCATTTATGTCCGTTAAACATTAACTGAAGAAATACACCTATAGAGGGCTTTTCTACATATATTCCCGTTTAAAGATTTGATCATTTCAATTTCTCATAGAGCTAAAATGACCACATATACAATCGGTTTCCTCGTCTTCGACCAGGTTGAAGAGTTTGACTTCATCGGCCCCCTGGAAGTCTTCAACACGATGAACGACATTGCCGCCAGAACCGGTAATTGCTGTGCCAACAAAACCTTGTTCATATCTCCGTCAGGCACAGATATAACTGGCACCCGGGGAATGCGCATTTCAGTGGATTGCGCGCTTGCAGACACCCCTGAACTTGATGTTTTGTACATTCCCGGCGGTGATGGCATGAGTCGTGAAATCCACAACAAAACCCTGCTTGAATGGTTGGGGAAAACAGCACCCGAATGTACCTGGATTGCCGGTTTGAGCACCGGCGTCATTTTACTAAACGCTGCAGAATTAACCGGCAATAAAAAGCTGGCCACTCATTGGTCTGCCCGCTGTGATTTTAATAAAACAGGCTTCAGCAGTAAATCAACTGCGCGGGCAACTTTTGTTCGCGATGGCAACCTCCTCACCTCCAGCGATGTTTCGACCGGTATTGATATGAGCCTGTGGCTCACCGGGCGTTTACATTCAATACCGCTTGCTCTTGCCACCCAAAGAGCCATAAACCATCAACGCCAACCCGCACCTGCAGCCTTCGCTCATGGCCTGTAAAGCCTGATGGCAGAAATAATGGGGTAATTGTCATTTAAGCCAAATGTGATTTGAGCTATGTATACTTCATGACCCAAATCGCAGCTAAATCCCGCAAGGTTTTCTTTGTCATCTTCCCCAATTATCAGGTGCTTGACGTAACCGGACCGATGGAAGCATTCGGCAAGGCTAATGAATATGCCGGTGATTACGTCATTACCCTGCTAGCACAGCAGGCTGGCGCGATAAAATCAAGCGGTCCGGTGACCATGGTGGCCGACAGGTCTTATCTGGAGATAACAAAGCAGGAGCTGGCCGATGTCGATACGCTGGTTATCTGTGGCGGCGAAGGCGCTCAACGCGCTGCCGAGAATAATCAGCTCATTGGCTTCATTCTACAGGCTTCTCAACAGGCCAGAAGGACCGTCTCAATCTGTACTGGTGCATTTATCCTAGCCAAAGCAGGTCTTCTCGATAACCGGCGAGCAACAACTCATTGGGACAGCGTCGAATTACTGGCTCGGGATTATCCTGAAATCGAGGTTGAAAGCGATCCCATTTATGTGCGTGACGGAAAATTCTGGACCTCAGCGGGTGTCACCGCCGGGATAGATTTAAGCCTTGCCCTGATTGAAGAAGATTTAGGCGCGCAAACAGCTCTGGCGATTGCGCGGCGTCTGGTGGTCTATATGATGCGCCCGGGGGGCCAGTCGCAATTTTCCGCGCAGTTAAAATTCCAGCGGCCAAAACAAAGCCGCCTGTCATCACTGATTGACTGGATTGAACTCAACCCGGCACAAGACCTGGGCGTTAACGCGCTGGCTGCGCACTGTGCCATGTCCGAGCGCCACTTTGCCCGCTGCTTTACCGAAGAAACCGGCATTACCCCGGCGAGGTTTGTTGAACACTCAAGACTTGAACATGCCCGCCGCCTGCTGGAGCAGACAGACACTGCCATCGACGCAATAGCGCATGACTGCGGCTTTGGTTCAGCAGAGATTTTACGGCGCACCTTCCAGCGCCACCTGCATCTGGCACCTTCAGATTACCGCCACCGTTTTCGCTCCTCTTTAA
The DNA here is from genome assembly GCA_964625235.1 of uncultured Hyphomicrobiales bacterium. GTDB lineage: Bacteria > Pseudomonadota > Alphaproteobacteria > Rhizobiales > JAJFHR01 > JAJFHR01. The sequence goes on along the minus strand of CAZVAZ010000023.1, from coordinate 11,772 downwards.
GAAAAGGAAATTAACATGACAACTCAAACCATCGGACTTCTCCTCTTCGACAACGCCGAAGAACTCGACTTTGTCGGCCCCTTCGAGGTCTTTACCATGTTCAGTGAGGTTGCCAGAAAGAAAGGCATTGAAAATCAAAACAATGTCGTGCTGATTTCACAGTCCGGCGAAGACATCGTGGGCGCCAAAGGCATGCGCATCGGGGTTGATTGCGCCATTGACAATGCTCCCGGACTGGATGTTCTGTGCATCCCCGGCGGCAAAGGCACGCGTGCAGAAATCCGCAATCAAAAACTCCTCGACTGGGTGGCACAGACAGCATCTCAATGCACCTGGGTGACAAGCGTGTGCACGGGTTCTTTCATCCTTGCCGCAGCGGGTCTGACTGATGGTAAAAACATCACCACCCATTGGGCAGCAACCGAAGAGTTTTTTGAACTCGGCCTTAAAGGCAACATGCACAAAAATGTGCGCTATGTGGACGATGGCAATCTGGTGACCTCGGCAGGCGTTTCCGCCGGCATTGATATGGCCCTGTGGCTCACCGGTCAGATGTATACGATTGAACTGGCGCGGGCAACCCAGCGCGCCATGGAATATGATCCGGCACCTCCTTATGCGGAATAATCAGAAATAGCGGTTGAGGCGCAGGGTTATAACATCATCTTTACGAAAGCCCGCGGCAACATCATTATCGGGAATAAACAGTGAAAATCGCGCTTCGAGTTCAATTTTCCAGCTGTCCCCAATGCGCCGCTCTGCCTCCATCGAAACGAAACTCGCACCGGTTTCCACATCCACAATCATACCGATCAATGACGTGGTATCCTGCTCGTCATTGAGTGCCAGACGGGCACCGGCGAAAATATCATTATCCCCGAACGTACCCGGTGCATCGCTGCCATCGCGCCCGTCATATTGAAATTCCAGCAACAGGCCAAGATCAGCCTGGCTATCAAAAATCTGATATTCGGTATATTCAAATCCGCCAACGGCGGCAAAAAACCTTTTGCCGTGACCCTCGCGCGAAATCGCCTCGAACTTCCACAGCCACCTATCTCTGGTATATTGAACATCAAGACCAGTCTGATTGATAATATCATAACGCGGGATTAACACCGGCTGGCCACCGGCACCTGCTCCCAGCAACAGGCGCGGCTCGCGGCTGGTGCCATAAAACTGCGACACACCCACATCCCACGCACCGAAGGTCTGCGACCAGCGCGCAGCAAAATCCACCCGCGATTTACCGGCATCTGACTGAAAGCTGGGATTATCATCGGCTATGGGCAAAGGCCCGCGAAATCGGTTATCATCGCCGGGAAATGTCCGTTCGCGAAATCCCGGCAACACAAACAGGCTGAGAGCACCCCACCCGCTTTCTACATTGAGGTTGACCATCGGCTGGCCCAGTTTGTCCTCATTGTCACCATCAAGAACACTGTCGGACTGATTGACGATATCAACCAGTTTGCGCGATTCCGTAACCCCCCAGAAAACCTTGCTGATGCCCACCAGCACATCCCAGCCATCACCTTGATGAAGATAACTCAACTCACGAATATCGAATTGGCTGCGGTTGTTGTCGTCCTTGTCCAGCACGAGATAGGGTTTGAAGGTGAAGCGGTCTTTGCCGCCGTTCCAATTATAGATCAGTTCCGGCTCGATGATGAGCGCTGGCGAAAAAGTTGATTTCTTCTGATTATCAAAACCCGGATTAAATGGAAAAGTCCTGAGTTCAACCGCAACCACACCGGTCAGGGAAAAAGGACTGTCAGGCTTGCTGTCCTCGGGAGTTTGCGCATCTTCCGCCTCATCATCGTCCCACTCAACACTCAGATCATCTTCGGGTTTGCTGACGATATCGGTGACGGCAGGCTTTTCGATATCTTCAATCTCACCCCATTCCTCATCCACAACCACATCTTCGTCATCCAGCTCAACCTCGGTTGTTACCTCAGGTTCTGCTGGGGGATTTGCAGAACCTGAGGTATCCGCGCGGGGTGTGCGCGGGGTGGTTGAAAGAACCTCCTGTCCAAAAACAGGCATAGACTGACCGCCTGCCAGCAGCAGAAATCCAACCAGGCCAAACCAGAAAGATCGCGGCATCACCATTGTCCTTTAACGCGCTCTTTTAAGTCTGGCCGGTGTAAAGTCGCTCTCGGTCAAGCCGGACTTAAACTTGTAATCACTAAAGGTCAAAGTGGTGCTTTTACCGTTCTGTCTGTTTTTCATCTCGAGGCGTAAAGCGCGCCAGTACTGGCCCTGGTATTTACGGTATTTAGTGAGTTTGAGGGTTTTGAGCAGGGAATTTTTGCGGTCGTAAAAATCCACCCGCAAAATCCGGTATTCTTTTTGATCAATCCACACCACCTGCTTTGTATAGCCGGAGTTTTTATAAACCGGGTAGCGCTCGGTCATAAAGCATGTCAGCTTGCCGCATTTTACATCCTTGATCCATCTGTATGTATAGCGCTCAACTTCATTACTCAACAGATCTTCATAGGCAAATTCACTGCCCACAAACGGGCCTGATTTATTGCTTGAAGAAATTCGTTTGATGCGCTTGATTGCCGGCAGAAAAAGCCATTGGTCATCAGGATCGGTGATTTTCGTATACGACAACAGTGCAGTACCCCTGATATCTCCGGGGCGATCAAAAACCGTCATACTCCGGTCACCCAAACCAGGTGCATCAACCTCGAGCGACAGAATTCTAAGTTCCCGGATGCTCGATTGCCCCTGACGGTTTTTCAAAACCATTTTCAAACTTGTCCGACTGTCTCCCCAGCCCAGGTCGCGACGATCAATCTCTTTGGCAATTTCCAAACCCTTTTGCTGTGCTGATTGAGCAAGAACTTGTGTGTTTGCCACCATCACCAATGCGCCGGCAAGAATAAAGAGACCAGGTATTTTTTTCATAAGATGTATGTTCCATTTTTCTAATTCAGGCAGACTGCGGTTGTGCGTCAGGGCTTTGTTTTGTGGTTTTCTTTTTCTTGCCATCGACCATCAACAGAATTGTCGGCAGCAGTAAAAAGTCTGCAATCAGGGCCATTGTGATGGCAATAGCCGTCAGCAGTCCCATATCACCGTTGATTTTGAAGGTGGAGAAAGACAACACAGAAAACCCAACAATCAAAATCGCTGAAGTCACCCACAATGCCTGTCCAACCGTGGAAAATGCGTAGCGAATGGCCCCTTCGGCATCAAGGCCCCTGGTGCGGCGCGCGCGCATGTATTTGCTGAGGAAATGCACGGTTGCATCAACCACAATGCCAAGACTTGTTGCCGTTGTAACAGCAGATGCCAGCCCCACCTGACCGACAAAAATCGACCAGATACCATAAGCCATGGCGGCGGGAACAAGGTTTGGCACCAGGCTGACCAGCCCGTGCTTGAAGCTTTTCAAAGCCAGCATCAAGATGACGCTGATCAGAAGAAAGGCAATCAGGGTGCCGCCCAGCATGCCTTCAATATTTCGCTTGGAAATATTGGCAAACATCACGAAGGTGCTTGCAGGTTCTGTTTTTGCCACACTGGGGAAGTTTTTGTTAAGCCAGGTTTGCGCATCCTCTGCGAAATTACGCAATTCAACCGTCGTAATATCTTTCAGAGTAACGATAAGACGCATCGACGATTTGTCCACATTGATCTGGTTGTTGAGATCAAGCCCATAGGGCAGGGACATTTCAAACAATAACAGGTATTGAGCCGCAAGGTTGCGGCTGTCCGGCAGCTTGTAAAAACTCGGGTCATCGCCATTCATGTTTTTATTCAAACGTTTAAAAACATCCGTCAGGCTCGCCACGTGGGTTACCGCATTTTGCGCCCGCAACCATTGTGTGTATCTGTCAACCCGGCTGAGAAACTCAGGATCAGAAATACCGCCATTTTCTTCTGCCTGCAGGGACCAGTTGATCTGGTACATGCCGGGCAGGTTTTTATTAGCGAATTCCGTATCACTTCTGAACGTCAGGCTTTCATCAAAATAACGCACGAACTGGTCATTCAGTTCTATTCTCGGGATCATGGCAATCAAACCAAGAACGATCGCCGTCATGGTGAAAAAGACGGGCCTGCGACGGGCAATGACAAAATCGGCAAGGCGGTCCATTGCACTTGTTTTGCTCAGCTTTTTTTGCTTAACCCGCACCGGTAATACAGCCATAATTGCCGGCAGTAACGTAATCGAATAAATCCAGGCAGCGCCAACACCCATGGCGGTAATATTACCGAAATCCCTGAACGGCGGTGCATCGGAAAAATTGAGGCTCATGAAGCCGATAATGGTGGTGAGACTGGTGAGAAAAATAGGCCCGAAATTGACCCGCAGGCTTTCAACAAGAGCATCTTGTTTACTGTCACCCTGCTGCATCTGCTTGAACATGGTGATGAGGATATGAATGGAATCGGCTATCGCCAGAGTAAGGATAATGGTTGGCGCCGTTAACGATACCGGCGTCAGTTGTATCCCCAGCCATCCGGCAATTCCCATAGCAGTTGTCGCTGAAAATGCGATAACGATCAAGGTGGAAAACGTTCCACTGAAAGATCGCAGCAACGCAATCATAACCAACAGCAAAATCCCGTACATCAATGGCACCAGAGTTGTGGCATCACGCTCGCCCGAGGTGGCAAAGGCATTGTCCAGCGGTGTCGTCCCCGTCAAAGCCACACGCGCATCGGGATTTTCTGCCAGGAAGGCATCGGCAAGTTTTCTGGCCGCGCTCATGATTTGAGCATTCTGGGTATTATCTTCGCCCAAAAGCGTCAAGGTGACATTGACACTAAGCGTTGATGAATCCGGTGTGATAATTCGATTGAGCAGCAAGGGTTCATCCAGAACCACAGCTTTTACAGCGGCTATTTCCTGCTCGCTGAGATTAGGGTCTTCAATCAGGTCCCTGACGGTGAGATCGTCACCATTGGCAAAGCTGTACTGAAAATTGGTCAGACTGTCGACACGCGTTGCAAAGGGAATTTTCCAGGCCTCCTGCGTCAACTTGTACACGCTGGCGAGAAACTTCTGCTCAAAAACAGTGCCCTTTCCCGGCTTGATAATAAAGGTAATATTGTCGTCCTGGGTATAGACTTTCTGCAGTTTTTCAAACGCCTGCAATTGCGGGTTTTCTTCAGAGAACCAGACACGGTAATCCGTCGACATGGTCAAAAACCGCGCACCCCCTCCCGCCGCTGCAACAAGGACAATTGACAAAACAATCACCAGCCAGCGCCACCGAATAATTTTATGTGCAAAATCAACAACAAATGATTCGTAACGATCGGCCATATTTTGTCCTTTTAATCGAAGGCAACACAGGATAATAATAGGAAAGGATTGTAAAACTAAACTACACGGTGTAGTAATATTTGAACTAAACGGTTTAGTCAAGTCCGATACGGTGAAATATTTTCTGGTGACTAATTTGGAACCCAAACAAGAAGCATCAACGCTTCCGCAAAGCGCCAAAGCCTTGCAAATCATTGAGGCGGCCAGCAAACTGTTCCTGAGCAACGGCTTTGGATCGGTCTCCATGGATGCTATCGCCAAACACGCCAATGTCTCAAAACCCACCCTTTACAGCCATTTTCAGGACAAGGAAACACTGTTTTCAGAAGTCATGAATGCGATGTGTCAGGATGCGGGCGCAACCCAGATGGTGGAGACACTTGAAGACGAAAACAGCTCGCCTGAAAACGTTCTCAAGACGATTGGCAGAACAAAACTTGATCTCGTCCTTAACTGGCAGGGTCTGTCACTGGCCCGCATTGTCTTTGCTGAAACCCAGCGATTTCCCAGCCTGGGCGAAACATTCTGGGAAACCGGGCCAAAACATTATTATGACGCTTTGGAGACCTATCTGACAAAGCTGGATGCCGAAGGTATTTTAAAAGTGCCCTATCCGGCCAAGGCTGCAATGAATTTTGACGGCATGTTAATGTGGACCTTCATTTTCCCGCTGCTCGTCGGTGTCATTGCCATGCCAACGGAGCGTGAAATCCATGATCATGTCGACGGTGTCGTCGCTGATTTTCTGCGCATTCACGCCGTGTAATTGTTATAGAACCGATTTAAACCTCAGATACGTCAACGCCATATTCGGCGGAAGCCTGCGTGATCCAGTGCCAGAAACTATCGGTAAAACCGGCAAACACGATGAGGTCAAAGGTGGGGCTATCATCGATTTTGTGCATCAACACCCCCACCCCGGCCATGGTTGTCTGAGCGCAAAACCCTGCACTGACAACACTTGGATGAAGATCGAGACGACATTCTTTAGTCAGAACATCGAGAACCCTGGGCCCGCTTATGCGGATGGCCGAGCGCGAGTGACTTTGCTCCGACACATAGCCGTTTCCGGCAATCTTTTTTTCCAGCAGGCGCTTAAATGAGCCATCTGCACCAGTAGCGGCAAACAACATCCACTGGCCCGGCGATAATGGCAGGGCGGTATAATCCTTGTGTTCGGTTGCCACGCACGGCTCAGCGGAAATTCCGAGTTTTTTGGCAACAGCTGCCGTCCTGCCCTTTTTGGCAAAGACCTGGGCAATGGCCAGTCCGGGACGGTCCTGCAACAGGACACCAGCACTTGAAATCCCTTTGCCAGCAACAAGGCCCAGATGGGATAAAGGTGTAACAACATTAAATTCAGCCATGCAACCGTTCTCCTTTGGCATCAAAGAAAACCGGATCACAGATTTCCACTTCCACGGTTTCGTCCCTTAGCGGGTAGACTGCAAATATCCGTTCGCCATGCCGGTTGGGGCCGTCCTTGAGATAGGCCAGCCCGATCCACGAGCCAATTGCCGGACTGTCACCAACTGATGTCACCCAGCCCAGGCTGGTTTCATGGGTGGCGTTATCTTTATCATCAACCAGATGAGCACCACCGCGCAGGCGGTTTTTAATGTCAACCGGCTTCAGCCCCACCAGCCGCGGGCGCATCTCGTCCGCCATACCTTCGCGTTGGCTCAGCGGCAGACCGATATAGGGTTTTTTGCTCGACATCATGCGCCCCAGTCCCATGTCCTGAGCCGTTGTGCGACCATCAAGTTCATTACCCGCCACATGGCCTTTTTCAATGCGCAAAACACCCAGCGCCTCAGTGCCGTAAGGTATCAGGTCAAATTCTTTTCCTGCCGCATAAATGCTTTCCCACATAGCTTCACCATACCCCCAGGGCATATTGACCTCAAAGGCCAGCTCACCGGAAAAACTGATGCGGAAAATACGTGCTGTCACCCCGTTCCAGATAAACTCTCTTACCCCCATAAACGGCAGCGCCTCATTGGATATATCAATGGCACCGTCAAAAGCAGCCTCAAGAACATCTCGCGCCTTTGGTCCGGCAACCGCCACTCCGCACCATTGTTCGGTGGCCGAGCAAAAGGCCACGTCCAGTTCCGGCCACACTACTTGCGCACAATAATCCATATGCGACAAAACCCCCGCAGCATTGGCCGTGGTGGTGGTCATAAAATAATGATCTTCGGCCAGCCGCGATGTGGTGCCATCATCAAACACATGGCCATCCTCGCGCAACATCAACCCATAACGCGCCTTGCCCACCGGCAGTTTGGCAAAGCCGTTGATATAAAGCCGGTTGAGAAATTCAGCCGCATCAGCTCCGAACACTTCAATCTTGCCAAGTGTCGACACATCACACATGCCAACAGTCTTGCGCACCATGTCCGCTTCGCGCCATATGGCTTCAGTCATGGTCTCTTTGTCATTGATCGGATAATAACGCGGGCGTAGCCATTGCCCCACCTCCACAAAAACCGCGCCCAGCCTATCGTGCGCCCTGTGCATCGCTGTCATTCGCGTTGGTTGAAAATGCCGCCCGCGCTCATGCCCGGCAAAGGCACCGATTGCCACCGGCGAATAAGGCGGGCGATAGCGCGTGGTGCCAACCGTGGGGATATCCTCACCTCTTGCCTGTGCCAGCAACGCCAGCCCATTGACATTGGAGGTCTTGCCCTGATCTGTTGCCATGCCTAACGTGGTATAGCGTTTGGAATGTTCTATCGACACCATGCCTTCGCGGTGCGCCAGGTCTATATCATCAGCCGTCACATCATTTTGAAAATCGACAAAAGCCTTGCCCTTGCCCGGACTGCGCCACACCGCAACAATTGAGCTTTGCGGTTGTGGGTCAGCGCATGGCGCAGCTGCACTTTTTGCCAAAGCTATACCCGCAGCCTTTGCCGCAGCCAGCCCCGCCTCATGACCTTCACGCAGACAACCCGCAAGGTCGTAGGTCCCCTTGCACGCTCCAGCCGAACGCTCCGGCCGAATGGGTGTATCAGGAACAAATCCCAGTATCTTTTCATCCCACACCGGCCTGACGCCAGACTGAGAGATTAGATGCACATTAGGCGAATAACCGCCCGATACAGCGATGCAGTCACAGGCAATTTTTTCAACCAGACTGCCATCCGAACGCTGTAACAACAAGTTGGAGACCCCCAGATAGCCTTGCGCTTCAGAGGGCAGGCAATCAGTTTCAACGCGAATACCCAGCGCCCGCGCTTTTTCAGCCAGCTCACCGGGATTTACGCGCGCATCCGCTATCACCGGCACATCAATTCCTGCGGCCTGTAATTGAAACGCCGTTAAATAAGCATCATCATTATTGGTAACAATAGCAACATTTTTGCCCGGAGCCACCCCGAACCGGTCGACGTAAATACGAACAGCCGAGGACAACATGACACCGGGCTTGTCGTTATTATCGAAAACAATGGGGCGTTCATGCGCACCGGCAGCAATCACCACCTGCTTGGCCCGTATGGTCCACAGGCGCTGGCGCGGCTGGTCCACATAAGGCGGGGCCACATGATCATTGATGCGCTCCAGCGCACCCATAACATTATTATCAAAATAGCCAAACAGAACGGTTCGGTTCATTACTTTGACATTCTCAAGGGCGTTGAGTTCGACCAGAGTTGCCTCAATCCAGGCAGCGGCAGACATTCCATTAATACGGTCAAATTCGAGATTTAAGGTCCCACCCCACCACGGGTTTTCCTCAACCAGTATAACCCGGGCACCGGTGCGTCCGGCACTCAAGGCTGCCGCAAGCCCCGCAGGTCCGCCGCCCACTACCAGCACATCACAATGCGCATGGGCGTGATCATAATGATCAGGGTCGCTTTCAACCGCAGCACGGCCAAGACCAGCGGAGCGGCGAATAATTTTTTCGTAAAAGCTTTCCCAGAATGACGACGGCCACATGAAGGTTTTGTAATAAAACCCGGCCACCAGAAAGCGGCCAAAAAGCTGATTGACCGACATAAAATCAAACCTGAGAGAGGGAAAGCGGTTCTGGCTGGTGGCAGTCAACCCGTCAAACAGCTCAATCATTGTGGCGCGCGTATTTGGCTCGCGCCGTGCCCCCTGGCGCAGTTCAACCAGCGCGTTGGGTTCTTCCGAGCCTGCTGTCAGCACCCCGCGCGCGCGATGATATTTAAAACTGCGGCCCATCAATCTCACGCCATTGGCCAGCAAAGCGGAGGCAAGCGTGTCACCTTCAAAACCCTGATAGGTTTTTTTATCAAAGCTGAAAGTCAGAGGGTTGGCCCGATTGATGTGACCGCCTTTGGCTAATCTGTGTGATTGCGTACTCATGGCGATTTTGCCTTGCGCGGGTGGGCGAGCTTATCCGCCGGTGTGCCGGTCACATGAATTTCGTGGGTCAAGGTGTTGCGAACCACCTTCACCCATTGGCGACAACCGCCCACATGGTGCCACCATTCCGTATGCCAGCCTCTGGGGTTGTCACGCACATAGGCATAGCGGAAAAAGGCCTCTTCAGAAGCCTTGAATTTTGGCCGTGATACCGTTGCATCGCCCTGATATTGAAATTCACTTTCATCGCGGACACCACACCACGGACACTTTATTCTATGCATTGACCATACCCTCCTATTGTGCCCACGGGTTGGGGCCAACGCCCTTTTCATCAATCATGCGGCCTTGAGCGAAGCGGTCAATTGTGAAACCGGCATTGAGCGGATGGGGTTCATCCTTGGCAATTGTATGGGCAAAACACCAGCCCGAGGCAGGCGTTGCCTTAAAGCCGCCATAACACCAGCCGCCATTGAGATAAAGCCCGTCAATGGGTGTTTTGCAGATGAACGGTGAGCCATCAAAACTCATGTCCATAATGCCGCCCCACTGGCGCAACATTCGGATGCGGCCGATACACGGCATAATCGCCATGCCCCCGGCCATCACATGTCCCATCATCGGTAGATTACCGCGCTGGGCATAGGAATTATAGCCATCAAGGTCACCACCAAAAACCAGCCCGCCCTTGTCCGATTGCGACACATAAAAATGCCCGGCACCAAAGGTTACCACCGTATCCAGCAATGGTTTGATACCTTCGCTGACAAAGGCCTGCAACACATGGCTTTCAACCGGCAGCTCAATACCTGCCATTCGTGCTATGTGCGAGGTGTGACCGGCAACCGCCATGCCGATTTTTTTAGCGCCGATAAAGCCGCGATTGGTATCAATACCGACAGCGCGGCCACCTTCGATGCGAATGTTGGTGACTTCGCAATTCTGGATAATGTCAACGCCGCGACTGTCAGCACCACGCGCATAACCCCAGGGCACCGCATCATGGCGAACCGTGCCGCCGCGTGGTTGGCACAGACCGCCTTCAATAGGAAAGCGTGCATTGTCGAAATCGAGAATTGGTACGCGTTCTTTAAGTTCTTCGGGGCTTAGTAATTCAGCATCAATACCGGCCAGACGCATGGCATTGCCGCGCCGGGCAAAAGCATCACGCTGGGCATCAGAATGATAAAGATTGATAATACCGCGCTGGCTCACCATGGCATTGAAATTAAACTCGCGTTCAAGGCCTTCCCACAGTTGCAGCGATTTTTCATAAAAATGCGTATTGGGGCTGAGCATATAGTTGGAGCGAATGATGGTGGTGTTACGACCGACATTGCCACCGCCAATATAACCCTTCTCAACCACGGCAATGTTCAGGAGGCCATGTTCCTTGGCCAGATAATAAGCCGTTGCCAGCCCGTGACCGCCACCACCGATGATAATAATGTCATAATCAGATTTGGGCTCGGGATCACGCCACATGCGCCCCCATCCCGTATGCCCCTTGAGGCCCTGCCACAACAATGAGAGTGCTGAGTAATGCACGCAAATTTCCCCTTATATTCCTGAAAACAAGATATGCACGGCTAACACTGTTTAGAAAATAATGTTCTGGACAAAATATATCATAAATAAGACACTAAATGAGAAAATTGAAAGATTTGGCCATGCCAGAAAACCACCCGCGCCATTTCGCCTTTGTGCTTATTCCGCGCTTTACCATGCTGTCGCTGTCGTGCGCACTTGACGGATTGCGTTCGGCCAATGTCGATTGCCAACCGGGCAGCTACAGCTGGGAACTTGTCAGCGCCGAACCGGGCCCGGTGATTTCCTCCAGCGAAGTGCCTCTGGCTGTTGCCTCATTGAGTGACGCAAAAAAACCTGATGTGGTGATCATATGTGGCGGCGAGCGCTCGCATGATTATACCAATGTCAACCTGACCCGTTGGCTACATGGTCAAACCAAGCGCAACATTCCCTTAGGCTCTCTTTCTGACGGTGCATTTGTGGCAGCGCAAGCCGGGCTTTTTAATGGCCACCGCTCAACCATTCACTGGAAATGTCTGGATGCCTATCGCGAACGCTTCCCCAATCTCGATATTCATTCCTCACTTATGGAAATTGACCGCAAGCGG
>CAZVAZ010000022.1:11388-20178 GCA_964625235.1 uncultured Hyphomicrobiales bacterium | reverse complement strand
TTAATCGTTTTAACCCGTTCTTCAACCAGACGAGCCCAGCTGGCAGCAGCCGAGGCAGAAGCGCCTTTAAGTTTTTTTGCCTCAGCCAGCGCTGCTGCCATATTACCGGCTTTTACTCTGGTCTCCAGACGGGCAATTATGGCTTCACGACTATCGCCTTCAACATCGCCCACGCGCCGAATTCTAATTAATGATTTAGCAGTTCCGACAAGTTTTGCCATCACACCGGGAGCAGCAATGGTATCTTCTGCAGCAAGGACAGTCCGCAACACCGGTGTAAATTCGCGCTGTAACCAGGCTACAGACTTAACGCCTGCAGCGGCCCGATCGTTCAATTTTTCCAGTTGCACATTTCGTGGTAACGCTACCGAAACAATATTCAATTCTTTTGAAAACCCTTCGCCGGATTTAACTTTCTGCAACAAGTTTTCCAAGGCAAAACTGAGCGTCGCCAGACGACCTGTGGACTCAGATTTGTCGTCCTGCTCAAGCCTGATCAGCCGCTCATCTAAACTCGATGCCACAGCTCTGGAGGATTCAAGCGCCGAATTTGCCCCGGTAACCAAACCATCCAGAGTTTCAATTTTGTTGGCCAGACCAGATGTTGTTTTTTCAAGGGTTTCCGAAAGACGTTTCAGGCGATCCTGGATATTTGCCAGACGCAGGTTTTGCGCGACTGTTGAGCCTTGAATACCATCGCTGGATCCCTTAATAGCCTCGTCCGCCGCTTTTACCGCCTGCTCCACAATGTCGGCCCGACGGTTGGCATTTTCAGCGCTGGCCTTTATCTTCTCGGCTTTTAGATTGAGAGCATCCAGTCTTGCCGACAGATCTTTCAGATCCGTCGCGCCAACGGCCGGATTTGGCAATTCGGCGATGGATGTTTCAATCGCCTTAATCTGTTTGCTGATTTTCATGATCAGCGGTGCTTCAGGCTGCTTTGCCAGTTCGCCCACCTGTTGCGTGAGCAAACTAATGGCCTTGGTATTGCTTTGGCTTGCGGGAGGGTTTTTCACCAAATCATTCAGGGTGAAAATTTCAGCTGACAGAGCCGCAATTCTGTTTTCCAGCTCCTGCTGGTCCGAAGAAAAAAACTGGACACCTAAAACCCCTGCAAGCAGCACGATTGATACCGCCGCACCGATGCTGGCAGAAAGCGCCAGGTCACGATGAGATAGCTGGCTTGGAGTATCGCTGAAAATAGCGAAGCCAGCTTTTGATTTGTCGTTTTCTGCCTGGGGTTTGACTTTTCCACTGTTGTTATCAACCGGCTTTGACCTTACATTTTCCCGGTTACCGTTGCCAGGCGCTGTTTTCTCCGCTGTTTCCGCCTCCAGACGAACCGCTTCACCCTCAATTGTTGGCGGGCGCGATGCCTGGCGTTTGCGGGCACGCTTTAACGGTTTTGGCGTCGATGATTTTTGTTCACCAGCCTTGCTACCCTTTTTATCATCGCTATTGCTCATTCAGTAATTCCATTTGCAAAACCGCAATCATTTCAAACCAAATCGATCTGATTGCAGAATTAACGCCTCCCCAATGCATTAATCAGACCCGCTGTCGTCGGCTGTGCGGCAATCACCACCTGCCAGCTCGCCTGTTTGTCACCTAACTGTATGCTATCAGACACATTCTGTGAAAGGCAGTAAAATGTCACGCCATCAAGATTTTTAGCCAAACCGGCATTCATCACCAAAGTGGTAAACGTTGCAGCTGTGCGCGGTGAAAACAAAACCACACCATCAATCAGATTATTTTTAAAACCATCAACAGCAATTTGAGAGAATATATCTGTTTCCACTGCCTCGTAAATAACAACCTGATCGACCTTGAAACCCGATGCCGTCAGGTCGCGGGCGAGATCGCCAGCAACATGGACACCGCGAATATAGAGGACAGGTTCACCATCCGGTCTAAGCTCAGTGCAAATAATATTCTTTAACGCCTCAACACCTTCACTGCCCTTGTAAACCACATTAAAATTTCCAAGCTCATCTGCTGTTGCCGAGCCAACCGTATAGATCGGAATATCCCCGAACTGAACAGCCCGGGCATGAGCCGAAAAAGCCCGCGCACCATTGATACTGGTAATGACAATGGCCTGGGGATCAATGCTATCAATTTTTACATTCCGCACATTTTCAATCGACAGCATCGGCTCAATCAACACTTCATGACCAAGAGCACGTAACGTGCGGGCCAATTCATCACTTTCTTTTCGGGGCCGTGTTAACAGAAGACGCATGCATTTGAGCCTTTGGTGACATCATCATAAGTTGGCAAGAAAATCCGGTCCTGCCCGCTTCTTTAACTCGGTACCGGCATCACGCCCCATCTCTGCTGCCTCATCAGCACTACCTTCGCGGTGGCAGGAAAAACTTTCTGAACCATCCGGCTTCAAGATCATGCCGGAAAACATTACGGTTGCGTTTTTAAATATAGCATACCCCGCAATTGGCGTTTGGCAGGAACCATCAAGCACCTTGAGAAATGCGCGCTCAGCTGCAACACAGGTTTCAGTCTGATCATCATTCAGTGAGGCAATGGCAGCCCGTGCCTTATCGTCATCAGATTTTATTTCTATGCCAATAGCGCCTTGCGCCACCGCTGGCAGCATATCCGATGTTTCAATCAGGCTTGTGACTTCATGTTCAATACCCAGTCGCTTTAGCCCGGCATAAGCCAGCAGCGTTGCGTCCACAATTCCGCTTTCCAGTTTCTTTAACCGGGTCTGCACATTGCCGCGGAAAGTTACAACTTCGATATCCGGCCGCAATCGTTTTATCTGTGCCGCCCGCCGCAGTGAGGAAGACCCCACCACTGCTCCCTGGCGAAGGCCCATGAGGTCTTTGGCTTTGGGGCTTAAAAAAGCATCCCGGGCATCTTCGCGTGGCAACAAGGCGGCTATCTCCATGCCCGGTGGCAACTCGGTTGGCATATCCTTCATTGAGTGCACGGCTATATCGATGCTACCGTCATACAGCGCTTCTTCAATCTCCTTGGTAAACAATCCCTTGCCGCCAATTTCCGACAAGGGCCGGTCCTGCACCCGGTCACCGGTGGTTTTGATAATGATAATCTCGATATCCTCGAGCGCCACACCGTGTGTAGCCACCAGACGGTCACGAACTTCATGTGCCTGCGCCAGTGCAAGGAGGCTGCCACGGGTGCCTATTTTGAGGAAAGGGGTTTGCAAGTATTCCACCTTGAGTGTTAGAGAGCATTTAGCAACGTCAATAACCGTCTTATAACTCCCAGGTCAAGACACAGGCACGCGCGCACGCATCTTATGAGCAATTCCGAACGAAATATCACCATACTGGGCATTGAAACCAGCTGCGACGAGACCGCCGCCGCCATTGTCACGCGAACGCCCGGTGGCGGCAGTAGTATCCGCTCAAATGTGGTGCTCTCGCAACTCGAGGACCATGCGCCTTATGGCGGCGTGGTGCCGGAAATTGCCGCACGCGCGCATATTTCAAATCTCGATGCAATTATTGCCCGCGCGCTAAAAGCAGCCGGTGTCAACTGGGATGAACTGGATGGTATTGCAGCAACAGCAGGTCCCGGCCTCATTGGCGGGCTTTTGGTTGGCACCATGACTGCCAGAGCCATAGCACATGCCCGCAACCTGCCTTATATCGCCATCAATCATCTTGAAGGCCATGCCTTAACACCACGATTAACCAGCAACATCGCCTTTCCCTACCTCACCCTCCTGGTTTCCGGTGGCCATACGCAATTGCTGATTGTCACCGGTGTTGGCAAGTATCACCGGTTGGGCACAACGATTGATGATGCTCTGGGGGAGGCATTTGACAAAATCGCCAAGCTTCTGGGCCTCGCTTACCCCGGCGGGCCTTCGGTTGAAAAAGCTGCACTTAAAGGTAACGCCAAAGCATTTGATTTTCCCCGGCCACTCAAAGGCCGCAAGGATTGCCACTTTTCATTCTCCGGCCTCAAGACATCTGTCCGCTATACAGCGCGCGATGTATCACCACTGAATGATCAGATTATCGCTGATATTTGTGCGAGCTTTCAAGCTGCAGTATGCGATTGCCTGTGTGACAGAACCAGACGCGCGATGGCCGAATTCAATCTGCGATTTTCTAATGTTGCCCTGCCTCGCCTGATTGTCACCGGCGGCGTCTCCGCCAATCTGGCCATCCGCGAGGCTTTAAACACTCTGGCGCAAGATCAGGGGTTTGAACTTTATGCCCCGCCGCTTTATCTATGTGGTGACAATGCTGCAATGATTGCCTGGGCCGGGGCAGAGCGGATGGCTGAAAATATGATGGACAACCACGACATCACTGTCCACGCCCGCTGGCCTTTGGACCCGACAGCTAAACCAGCAAGCGGTGCCGGAGTTAAGGCATGAAGCCTGTAAAAAACATTGGCATAATCGGGGCTGGTGCCTGGGGGACGGCTTTAGCCACTGTCGTCGTCAGATCCGGCTGCCGGGCTACTTTGTGGGCACGTAATCCCAAAGTTGCAACTGACATCAACATACATCATGAAAATCACACATATCTGCCCGGTATCCAACTTGACGAGACTATCGTCGCAACCAGTGATCTTGCGGACTTTTCCGACAAGGATGCCTTGTTATTTGTCACTCCGGCGCAAGTTCTGAGCGAGACGGCAAAAAAACTTGAACCTCATATCAAACACCCGCTCCCCGTAGCCATTTGTTCCAAGGGCCTTGAGCGCGGCACCAACAGATTATTGAGCGACGTATTGAAGCAGGCGATGCCGCAGGCTGTCACCTGTATCCTGTCGGGCCCGAGCTTTGCCGTTGATGTGGCCAATCATCTGCCAACAGCGGTAACACTTGCTTCAGAAGATATAGACATTGCCCAGGCACTGGCCAACGCACTTGGCTCACCCTCGTTTCGCCCCTATGCTTCGCGTGACATCATCGGTGCCCAGATCGGCGGGGCGGTAAAAAACGTACTCGCCATTGCCTGTGGTATTGTCGAGGGCAAATATTTGGGTGAAAGTGCGCGTTCAGCCTTAACCTGCCGCGGTTTTGCCGAACTTACCCGCTTTGGGCGCGCTCATGGGGCAAAAATGGAAACACTTGGTGGTCTGTCCGGCCTCGGTGATCTGATTTTAACCTGCTCCAGCCAAACCTCCCGCAACATGTCTCTGGGATACGCTTTGGGTCAGGGGAAATCGCTCGAAGAAATCATGAAAACCCGAAAATCCGTAACCGAAGGCGTCCATACGGCAGGTGTCGTGTGTGAGATTGCAGCACTGAAAGACATTGAGATGCCCATCTGTGAAGCCGTCCGCGATATCGTCGCGGGTACCACATCGGTTGACCAGGCAATCAAAAACCTGATGGCACGACCTTTCAGGCAGGAATAATTGCCATTTTAGCAGCGCTCAAGCGCCGCTGAGGCTGCAGGCCCTTTGGGCCTTAGTCCAACGCTGCGCTCGTCCGGGAGACAAACGACGGATTATCCGTATGCTTCTTGGACGAGCGCAGCGTTGGACAACAACGAGCAAGGCGAGTGCAGGCTGCGCGCCGCTTGAGCGTACTATAAAGAGCCGCTTGGACGTGCCTTTAAAGAGCTACTTAAACACCACTTCAAAACCCATCATTTCCGCGGTCTGATGCGCTTCCATCTTGCCCGCCAGTCGAGTTGTTTGATGTAGGCGATGAGGTCGTCGATGTTCTCGTCAGTTATGTCGAGGCTCAGTGACGTATGCGGCAATCGCTCGGTCACCGTCTGCAGGCGGACTTCATAGCGATCGAAATTTTCCGCCATCATATAAAACGACATGGTGCTGCCAATACCGGTAAATTCGTTTTGGTCGATCACATGGCATCTGACACAAAACTTCTCAGCCGCTTTATATCCACGCTCCACATCAACATTGGCGCGAGCAACCATGGGGTTGAAAAATGTCAGGTTAAAAACAATAATTGTACAGAACAAACGAAAATGCATTCGAAAACCTCCCAGGCAGGTGTCATTTGCAAAAACTCGTAAACTTCAATCCCTGTTTATTCAGAATAGCACAACTGGGGCTGGTCAGATAAGCCCCTACCTGATTATACTGCCATCCCACTCGCTCCAACACCCTCAAGTCATTCATGGATCCTGGTATCATTCTAATTGTTTTGGTCGCCGCTGCAATGCATGCGGGCTGGAACGCTATTGCCAAAACCGGCTCGGACCCATTTGTTTCCATCAGCCTTATCGGTATTTTCGGCGGCTTTGCCACGATGACACTGTTGCCGTTTGTTCCGGCACCGCCGCGTGAATTATGGCCGTGGATTGTGGCGTCAGCCCTGGTGCATACCGGCTATAAACTGTTCCTGATCCAGGCCTACAAGGCCGGCGATCTATCGCAGGTTTATCCACTGGCACGTGGCACAGCACCATTAATTGTGACCATTTTTTCGATTTTTTTCCTCAATGAGGTTCTTGGCTTTTTCCAGATATTCGGAGTTATTATTCTGGTCAGCGGCATCTGGCTCATGGGCGTTCGCGGCAGCGCGACACTCGGGCGACTTGATGGCAGAGCCGTTTTTTTCGCCATCGCCACATCAATGTTCATCGCCACCTACACCATCATTGACGGTCTGGCCGGACGCATCGCGCCTACAGTTTTGACTTTCCTCGTCTATATGTCATCGATTGACGGGATTTTGATGGCTGTGGTGTTTATAAGTGTTCGCGGCACTTCTGGCCTGCGCCAGGTCGCTCCCTTCTGGCGCCAGGGTCTTATCGGCGGCATTATGTCAAACACTGCCTTTGCCCTGTCAATCTGGGCAATGAAATCAGCCCCCATTGCCCTTGTTGCCGCCTTGCGCGAAACCAGCATAATTTTCGCTGTCCTGATTGCCCGGGTGGTTTTAAAGGAAAAAATGACCGGCTGGCGCATCGCTGCAGCTTTGCTGATTGCCACCGGCATCATTTTTATGCGCTGAAACCAGCCTCGACGAAAGTCGCATCCTGCCATGGTTGCTCATCGTTAAACTTCGGACCATAATGAAACTCAGGTAACTTCAGATACTCAAATTTCCAGGGCGGAGAAAAAGCCATGTCAGATGCAAAATTATATCCGGTAACAGATGATTGGGCGCAATCAGCCTATGTTGATAATGACAAATACCTGGAAATGTATCAGGCCAGCATTGATGACCCGGATGCTTTTTGGCGCGAGCACGGCCAGCGTCTGGACTGGATCAAGCCCTATACACAAGTTAAAAACACTTCATACGAATATGATGACGTCCATATCGACTGGTATGAAGACGGCACCTTGAACGTCTGTGCCAATTGCGTTGACAGGCATCTGGAAACCCGGGGCGATCAGACTGCCATCATCTGGGAAGGTGATGACCCGGCTGAACACAAGACCTACACCTACAAAGAGCTTCACCGCGAAGTCTGTATCTTTGCCAACGTACTCAAATCTCTGGGTGCCAAAAAAGGCGATCGCATCACGCTCTACATGCCGATGATACCCGAAGCTGCCTTTGCCATGCTGGCATGTGCGCGCATTGGCGCTGTACACTCCATCGTCTTTGGCGGTTTTTCACCCGATGCGCTGGCCGGGCGCATTAATGATTGCGATTCCAATCTGGTCATAACTGCGGACGAAGGCCTGCGCGGCAGCAAAAAAGTGCCACTAAAAAGCAATACGGACAATGCCCTCAAGCTTTGTTCCGATGATGTAAAATGCCTGGTGGTCAGGCGCACCGGCGGCGATGTCACCATGCAGTCCGGTCGCGATTTCTGGTATCATGAACAAGCCGAAGGTGTTGATGCCAACTGTCCGCCTGAGGAAATGGGCTCCACAGATCCTCTCTTTATCCTTTACACCTCAGGCTCCACCGGCCAGCCAAAAGGCGTTTTGCACAATACCGGCGGTTATCTGGTCTATGCCTCCATGACACATCAATATGTCTTCAACTACAATGATGGCGACATTTACTGGTGTACGGCAGATGTCGGCTGGGTAACCGGACACAGCTACATCGTCTATGGCCCGCTGGCCAATGGCGCCACCACCTTGATGTTTGAAGGCATCCCTAATTATCCCGATGCCTCACGCTTCTGGCAGGTTTGCGACAAACACAAGGTCAATATTTTTTACACCGCCCCCACCGCCATTCGCGCATTGATGGGCGCAGGCGATGATTTCGTTAACAAAACCAGCCGCAGTTCCCTTAAAATCCTCGGCACTGTCGGCGAACCGATAAATCCCGAGGCGTGGGAATGGTACTATAATGTCATTGGTGACAAGCGTTGTCCCATTGTCGATACCTGGTGGCAGACCGAAACCGGCGGTATTATGATTACCCCCCTGCCCGGTGCCACCGCCCTCAAGCCCGGCTCGGCCACGCGGCCCTTCTTTGGCATCCAGCCCTGTCTGGTCGATGCCGATGGCAATATTCTCGAAGGTGCAGCTGACGGCAACCTGTGCATCACTGATTCATGGCCCGGTCAGATGGCCACTGTTTATGGTGACCATGACCGTTTTATCGAAACCTATTTTTCAACCTACAAGGGCAAGTATTTCACCGGCGATGGCTGCAAGCGGGATGAAGATGGGTATTACTGGATTACCGGGCGGGTTGATGACGTGATTAATGTGTCAGGCCATCGCATGGGAACGGCTGAAGTTGAATCAGCGCTTGTCGCCCATGAAGCGGTTTCAGAAGCAGCTGTCGTCGGCTATCCTCATCACATCAAAGGCCAGGGGATTTATGCTTATGTGTCGTTGGGTGCGGGTAATGAGCCGTCTGACGAGTTGAAAAAAGAACTT
>CAZVAZ010000022.1:0-11378 GCA_964625235.1 uncultured Hyphomicrobiales bacterium | reverse complement strand
GTCAATGGGTACGAAAAGAAATAGGCCCCATTGCTTCACCCGATCTCATTCAATTCGCACCCGGCCTGCCCAAGACGCGCTCGGGCAAAATCATGCGGCGAATTTTGCGCAAAATAGCTGAGAATGAATACAGCAATCTGGGCGACACATCGACGCTTGCCGAACCTGCTGTGGTTGATGATCTTATCGAAAACAGGCAAAACAGATAGGTGGCATCAAGGCGCTTATGTTCCGGTTTTACCTTATGTTAACCAGTCACTGGAACAATAAAGCCTCAGGGAGTACCTTATTTGAGTAGAGGTGTTTGACATTAAACGCTGCAAAAAATAAGAAACGTGAACTAATCCTGCGCGGCGCATGCCAGCATCGCTATGGAGAAAGTTATGTTTAGATGCTCGTTGAAAACCCTCCCCCTCCTCACTTTCCTGCTTGCCGCTTCGTTTATTCCGGTTGCAGCCCAGCAAGCCAATGCTGCGGTGTGTTCCAAACGTGAAAAGTTCACGTCTTTTCTGGCCAAAAAGTACAATGAAGTGCCCAAGGCCATGGGGCTCGTTTCCAATTCCGGCATGATGGAAGTCTATGTGTCCAAACAGGGTACCTGGTCCATTCTCATGACCGCGCCCAATGGCATTACCTGCCTGATAGCAGCAGGAAACAACTGGCAGGGCCTGAAGCTTGCCAATGTCGACACACCGTCTTAATTTCTGTAGGCCTGCGAGGTTGTAAGGCGTGCGCCCAGGCCGCACCAGTCGGGCCTTTTTCCACCTGAATAAGGAATAGCCAGACCTTTCTTCAGCAATTCGACCGCCAGATTGCGACCTTTGCTATCAAACACGTCAGCGATGACGCGCCCGGCATATTTTCCCTGTTTGATATTTTTAAGCCTTACCCATCCCGAATAGGTCCAGTTAACCACAAACCGGCGGGCAAATTGCGCCAGTTTAATTTCCTGCGCACATTTGCCTTTTAGCTCAGGCGTATCTATTCCATTAATGCGCACAGATACGCGAATATCCTGACCAATCCAGATTGCCGCTCTGACAGCGACCGTGTCACCATCCACAACCCGCTCCACCCGGGCCAGAACCGGACCCTCAAGCACTTCGGCAGCGAAAAGATTTCCTGTGGCAGCATACAGAAGAACAATTGCTGCCACAGAAAGTCGGGGGGGAATCACGGAAACGAGTATGTTTTTAGACATGTACTATAAGTTGTATACTTGATATAAAAATCTACCTATAAGTGCAGTTATCCCCAAAATCAAGGACTTTAGACCGCATATTATACTTTGCGTACCCAGTAGGGGTATGTTAGGATGTTGAGAGAACTTCCTGAAAAAGTTATTCATCTTCCAAAATGGGAGGGGGAATGTCTGGAGAGTCCTTGGATGAAATTCCGCTTGACCTATGAAGGTGAACTGCGCCCAAATCAGCGTGATCCTGAAAATGGCGGTCGAGACAAATTAGCAGAACACAAGCACAAAATTCGGCAGAACTTTCATCGGCAATTAAAGGAATTATGGAAAACAGACTGGTTTTTGAGCAACACTCGCGTTAACCCACGTGATTATGGCATTAGCCGTGCCGCTGGTGGTGAGAGTCGGACCTCACATTTGGGTGATAGACACTGTGTTCCGTTGATAGACACCGTTAAAAACTGCCATCGCGAACACGGTTATGAATTCGTGCCTTTGGTTCGTAAAGATTGGCGCTTATTATGTAATTTGGACATATTATTCTTGAGACGTGACCCCCCAGGTAGTGCTTTACATGCAGGTGATATCGACAATCGAATTAAGACTTTAATTGACTGTCTCAGAAAGCCAGAAAATGGTGCGGAATTGGCTGGTAATGAATTACCCCAAGATGGAGAAAGCCCTTTTTTTTGCTTACTTGAAGACGATAAACTTGTCACCGGGTTTTCGGTAGAAACTGATAGGCTTCTTATGCCAACCAATACAAAGCCTCACGCAAGCCAAAGGGATGTTTCGTTAGTAATTTCGGTAGAAATAAAGCCTTATGACGTGACTCAATTTAATCTATCGTTTGCTTAACCAGCATGGCATCTATAGCACGTTCAAAGCTCTCGCCACTTTCATCCGAACTAAGCTCTCGCGCAGTTTCAACAAATTGCGCGGATTGCTCTTTCTGACTAAGTTTTTTTGCCTTTTTGCCAACGGGTATTGGCTTTGTATTTTGAGGGTCGCCAGACACCATATGGTTCCTTACCTTGTAAGAGTTGTTTCATAAGTCAAACGCTTGCCAACGATACCAGAAAGGATATTATTGGCACGTGATTCATCATCCTGTCCTAATGCTAACCGTTTATTGTGGCGAAAATCAAATTCTGCTAGATAGCGATGCAGGTGTTTTTCTTTGCAGTGTTGATAAGTGCCACGCATACCGCGTTTGAATATGCTGAAATAGCTTTCGATAGTATTTGAATGGACATCGCCACGAACATATTCATTTGCAGAATGCTTAACAGATTGGTGGTCAGCAAAGGTTTCGTCCATTCCGCTATATAACCGGCTTTCATCGGTATACAATTTGCTTTCGTGACTAATATTCTTGGTGACTAATTCGGCAACATTAACCTTAGTTGCCTGCTTAATGTGGAAAGAACGAACAGAGCCACCGCGTTCAATCAAACTAAGGATTGCGCGTTTATGTGATGGGCCGGTGCGGCCACGTTTAGTGAAGTTACGTCCAGAGGTGGTTTTGGTGGGAGCCGGGCCTTCTTTCTTGCCGAAATAAGTTTCGTCGGCTTCGACAATTTGTCCTTCACCCCCAAGTGGCACAAGATTACCGTCACGCATAGCCTCGCGGATACGATGCGACATGAACCATGCGGTTTTCAGGGTGACACCAAGGGTTCGGTGTAATTGATTTGAGCTAATACCTTTTTTTGATGAAGCCATAAGGAATATAGCCTGTAGCCATAAGTGCATTTTTACGTGGCTACTTTCAAAGATGGTTTTAACCTTCACAGTAAACGGCTTGCGGCACTGGTAGCACTTATAAGCGCCTATGCGGGTGCTTTTGCCTTTCATTGGGCTAATGCGATCCACGCCACCACAATGCGGGCAAACAGGGCCATCAGGCCAAATACGAGCTTCTACAAACTTGTAGGCTGCTTTTTCGTCGTGAAAGTGTTTTTGCGAAAGTACGGACATTGATATTAACTCCTTATGGAATCAATATAATCATTCAATGTGGGTACGTCAAGTATAATATGCGGACTTTAGACTTATAATCGGATTTAATTCCTAGTCAAGGTATGAAATACGTTCAGTATTTTCACTCAACGTCAGGAGAGGTTTTTAGAAATCGCTTATAATGCCGTTCTTTTCCCAATCGCCATAGCGCGTGGGTTCAGGCCCGTCACGACCATCAATTTCGCGGCCTCGAGGTTCGGCCGTCTTGTCGGTTTTTTCTCTTCTCTTGTCAGCTTCTTCCAGCGCCCGTCGCGCCTGGGCTGACAGGGCAGATTTTGAACGTATCTGATTATTTTTATTTGTAGCGTCCATTACCGCTATACTTTCGTGTGGCTGATGAAGGGTTTCATCTTACATCGTCACTTGAAAAAATTCCAGACCATGACAATTTAAAGCAGGCAGACGACACTGAAAATCAAGTGATAAGAGAATTGAACCCATGAATTATTTTAAAACCACTGTTCTCCTCGCCGCCATGACCGGACTGTTTTTGGCCGTGGGCTATCTGATGGCCGGTGAAATCGGCATGGGGTTGGCCTTTGTGGTGGCAATTGCCATGAATGTTTACAGTTTCTGGAATTCCGACAAAATGGTGCTGCGCATGCATGGTGCCCAGGAGGTAGATGCTGAGACCGCGCCGGAATATTACGAAATTGTGCGCCAGTTGGCCGAAAATGCCAGCCTGCCCATGCCGCAGGTCTATATTATGAACAACCCCCAGCCCAATGCTTTTGCCACCGGGCGCAACCCGGAAAATTCGGCTGTTGCCGCTTCCACCGGCCTGCTTGAAGTGCTCAGCCCGGAAGAAGTTGCCGGCGTCATGGCGCATGAACTCGCCCACATCAAAAACCGCGACACCTTGATTATGACCATCACCGCGACCTTTGCCGGTGCCATTTCGATGATTGCCAATTTCGCCCTGTTTTTTCGCAGTGGCCGCAATGGCATCGGGATTATTGGAACCATTGCGTTGATGATACTGGCACCGCTTGGAGCCAGTATTGTGCAGATGACCATCAGCCGCACCCGCGAATATGCTGCTGACAAGCTCGGTGCAGAAATTTGCGGCCGACCTTTGTGGTTGGCCTCAGCTCTGGCAAAAATTGCCGGTGGCGGCCGCCAGATTGAAAATGTTGCAGCTGAAAGAAATCCCGCAACCGCCCACATGTTCATTGTCAACCCATTGTCTGGCAAGAACATGGATAACCTGTTTTCAACCCACCCAAATACAGAAAACAGAATTACGGCCTTGCAAGAGCTTGCCCGACAATGGCAAATGGAAGATACGCCGAGTGAGGGACCCTGGGCTCAGCAAACCGACAATTCCCGGGATGTCACGCGACGCGGGCCATGGGGATAGAGTTCACGATTTTGAGTATATGACCGACAATAAACGCAACATCAAAAAACGCCGATATTCCGGCCAGACCCGAACTGCCGCCAAGGGCCTGGGCCCCAGGCGCGAGGCTGTACGCCTGCTCGATGCAATCCTGAGCGATAAAAAACCGTTTGATGAAATCTGGCAGCAATCGCTTGCCAACGGCGAGTTGAAAAACATGATTGAGCCAGACCGGGCCTTAACCCGGCTGATTGTCATGACAACATTGCGTCACCTGCGCCAAATAGATAATATTCTGGCGACATTTTTAAAAAACCCTCTTCCAAAATCAGCACCAGGTGCTACCAACATCCTGCGCTCAGGCATCGCCCAACTGCTGTTTTTAAAATCCCCCGCCCATGCCGTTCTCAATATCGCTACATCACTGGCAGCTCTTGACCGCCCCAACCGGCCCTTCAAAGGCCTCATCAATGGTGTTTTGCGCAACTACACCCGGGCTGACCCGGAAAAATTACTTGGCAAAAACACGAGCCCCGGCAATACACCGGAATGGCTTCACAATCGCTGGAAACATCAGTTCGGCAAAGATGCTGCCAAAAAAATCGCCCGCGCGCACCAACAAGAACCAGCGCTTGATATCAGTGTTAAGTCGGATGCCGAAATATGGGCAAGAAAGCTCAACGCAACCCTGTTGCCAACGGGTTCACTGCGCCTGAGCAATGCCGGAAATCCGGTCAAACTCAGTGGCTTTGACGAAGGCGAATGGTGGGTTCAGGATGCAGCAGCCGCAGTGCCGGCACGATTATTTGGTGAAATTTCAGGCAAAAACATAATCGATCTTTGTGCTGCACCCGGTGGCAAAACAGCACAGCTTGTGGCTGCCGGAGCAAAGGTAACGGCTGTTGAACGCTCACCAGAGCGCATGAAACGTCTGGCCCAAAACCTCGAACGGCTGGGCTTTAAAGCCAATCTGGTAACCGAAGATGCCGGGAAATATCTGCCACCACAATCACCAGATGCCATATTGCTCGATGCACCGTGTACAGCCACGGGCACAATCCGCCGCAATCCTGATGTGCCTTATTTGAAAACCCATAAAAACATCACCGATCTGGCCAAAGTGCAGGAACGCCTGATTGACCATGCCGCTGAAATTCTTAAACCCGGCGGCACGCTAATCTATTGTGTATGTTCGCTCGAACATGAAGAAGGCGAAGATCAGATTTCAAATCTGCTGGACAAAGACAAGCGGTTTTCTCTCCAGCCCATCACAAAAAGTGAAGTTCCCGGACTATCAATGGCCATCGGATCACGGGGGGACTTGCGAATTCTGCCTTCTTTTTGGTCGGATTTTGAACCCGGCATGCAGGGCCTCGACGGGTTTTACATCGCCCGGCTCATCAAGTCCTGAAATCCCAATCATGAACAATGCTCTAAGATTTTAGCGATAAAAACTTCAAATCGTTCGAATTTTATCGATTCTGGAAACGGTTTGTTGACCATCTCCGCATAAACTTTAGCCATGACGACATCAGCGGCTGAGTATTTGCTGCCGGTGTCGTTGTTGGTGACGCGGATCAAAATCTTATGATCTGTTTTTCTTGAGCGGGCTTTGTATAGGGTATTGCGTAGTAGGGCCACAGTGAAAGAACTGAGTAAAGTATTTGCGTTCGGACCGGTGATTGACCGAACCTTTGTTTTGGGTTCGTCCATCACCGGTTACGCCAGCAGCAGTGTTTCCGCTCTGCTGAAACGCCACCCCCTCGACTGGATTACCAATACTGTCCGGCCCAAGGGCCTCGTGCATATCCCTAAAAATCTTCATGCCGGCGAGCCGGAAATCGCTCAAAAAATGTATGGCGGATGTTATCCTTTTGCCGGCATCGCACCTGAACTGGGCGGACAATCGCCATTTGACATCACACCACCGTCAAAAGCCTGGGAGATTGAGCTTTTAGGTTTTTCCTGGCTCAATGATCTTGCCGCCGCTGATGGAAAAATAATCAGAGCCCTGGCCCGTGCGCTCACCCAGGACTGGATTGAGACCCAAGGCTCAGGCCATGACGTAGCCTGGAGGCCTGAAATCACCAGCAAGCGGCTGTTAAACTGGTTGTCAAATGCCGACCTCCTGTTAAGCGATACATCGCAAGCCGCCCGCGTTAACATTTTACGCTCCATTGGCCGCCAGTTGCATGAACTTGAAGCCAGCATACACAAATCCCCTGATGGCCCGCACCGGCTGGCGGCTGCCTGCACCCTGATTATCGCCAGCCTGTCCTTAAAAGGACTGGAAAGCCTGCACAAGCGCAGCCTCAAAGTGCTCGATTTTGAACTTAATCGCCAGATACTTGCCGATGGCGGGCATTTGAGCCGAAGCCCCCAGGCCCTGGTTAATACAATTGCCATTTTGCTGCCAACAAAACTTTGCTTCATCCATAAGGGCCTGCCCATACCCCATGCATTAATTACGGCAATTGACAGAATTTTCCCGATGGTGCGTTTCTTCCTCCATGGTGATGGTGGCCTCGCCGGATTTAACGGTGTATCCGGGCTTAAAGTCGCTGACGTCAAAAACCTCTTTGAGCATGATGAAACCAAAGGCAGGCCTTTCACTTACGCACCCCACTCCGGCTACCACCGGCTTGAAGCCAAACGCACAACCATTTTTCTCGATACCGGTGCTGCACCGCCGACCACCGTCAGCCACCGGGCGCATGCCGGGTGCCTGGCGATGGAACTCAGTGACGGGCCTCATCGTATTATTGTTAACTGCGGGGCAATGAGCGATGATACCTCCCCGCTTTTTCAGGCAGCGCGCGCAACCGCAGCACACTCAGCACTCAGCATCAATGAACGCTCGTCAGTACGAATGATTGGCCCCGGCAGGCTGGCACGTTTCATCGGCACACCGGTAATCGGCAAGC
The DNA here is from genome assembly GCA_964625235.1 of uncultured Hyphomicrobiales bacterium. Classification (GTDB taxonomy): domain Bacteria; phylum Pseudomonadota; class Alphaproteobacteria; order Rhizobiales; family JAJFHR01; genus JAJFHR01. The sequence goes on along the minus strand of CAZVAZ010000022.1, from coordinate 3,898 downwards.
GTACCAATGTCGGCTCGCGCCGCACCCGCTGCGATGAAGGTACATTACTGGAAAGCGGTCATGACGGCTATGTCGACCGCTATGGCCTGCGCCATGAGCGTCGTATCTTTCTCAGCCACAATGGCAACGAAGTCCGCGGCGAAGACCGGATCAATCGTATTCAGCGCAGCCGCAATCCCCTGATTAAAAATGCCCGCGACATCTTTGCGTTGAGATTTCACCTGCACCCCGATATCCAACCAACGCCAACGCGCGATGGCCGTCAGGTGTTTTTGATACTGCCGGATAAAACCGGCTGGGTATTTTCTCTCCTCAGCGGTAAAATCTCGATTGATGAAAGCATTTACCTGCTCGACAGACCAATGCCCGAAAAAACCCGCCAACTGGTCATTTGTGGCGAAGTCCACGAGCAGGCAACATTGAAATGGTCGTTCAAAAAAGTCAGCGCCGAACGCATCTCGAAAGAAGATGCCATGGCCCAAATCGAACAGGAAACCCGCCTGCCGCTGGGTGATATCTGAAGTTTATCTGAAAATTTGGTATCGGCTGTCATTTGAGTTAATGTGGCCCCGAAAAGCGCATTCCCGCCCATTTTTTTGAGAATTCAATGACGCAATCTCCCGGACCTGACAAGGTTTTTGGCATCGGCCTCAACAAGACCGGCACCACATCGCTGGACCATGCCCTGACCATACTTGGATACAAGGTTCACGGGCCACAAAAAGCATTGCTGAAAAAATGTTCCCCCGGAGATATATCGGCTCTTGACCCTGTGGTTGCCAACTATGACGGCTTTCAGGACTGGCCGTGGCCACTCTATTACCGGGAGATTTTCGAACGCTATGGCGATGCCACCAAATTTGTTTTGACCATGCGTTCTTCGCCCGAACGCTGGTTTCAAAGTCAGGTCAACCACGCCATGACCCGGGCTTTGCGCAAAGGCGAGTGGGATACCTATGGCTATTACCGGCCATTCGGACGACAAAAACAATATTGCGATTTTTATCGCCGGCACAATGAAAGTGTCAGAAGGTTTTTTAAGGACAATAATGCCGAGCACCGATTGCTGGAAATCTGTTTCGAGACTGACGACAGCTGGAACCTGCTTGGCGGTTTTCTGGCAATGCCTGTGCCCCGACAATCCTTCCCCCGCTCGAACCTGCACGATGAAAAAAGACACCGCGGCCGCCAGTGGATGAACGCTGCGGTACGCAGGATTTATGAACCACTGGTGAGCCCGGAATAATTTTACACAGGTCGTGACAAATTGACCGGTTCAATCGCATGACAAAACATGCTATCGGGCAGGGGAATTTTTTCTTTAATACAATGGTACATTTTCCCTATGACCACGCGCCTTATCCGCCGCGCCCTGTTATCCGTCTCCGACAAGACCGGCCTGATTGAATTTGCTAAAGCACTTGTTGAATTTGATATTGAACTGGTGTCAACCGGCGGCACGGCAGCGGCACTCAGCGCCGCCGGATTGCCGGTGCGTGATGTATCGGAATTGACCGGCTTTCCCGAAATGATGGATGGCCGCGTCAAAACCCTTCACCCAAAAGTCCATGGCGGGCTTTTGTCCATGCGCGATAATCCGCAGCACCAACAGGCGCAAGTTGACCATGATATTGGTGACATCGATTTACTGGTGGTCAATCTCTATCCCTTTGAAGCAACCGTTGCCAAAGGAGCGGACCGTGCCACCTGTATTGAGAACATCGATATTGGTGGTCCGGCGATGATCCGCTCTGCCGCCAAAAACCATCGTGATGTTACCGTCATTGTTGATGTTGCGGATTATGACACTGTTATCGCTGACCTCAAAAAAAATAACGGCGCAACCTCTTATGAACTGCGCCAGGAACTTGCCGCCACAGCTTATGCCCGCACCGCTGCTTATGACACCGCCATTTCGACCTGGTTTGCGAATGATCTGGAGATTAAAGCGCCCCGGCGCCAAAGCTTTACCGGCACGCTGGTGCAAAGCCTGCGCTATGGTGAAAACCCGCATCAGGACGCACAATTTTACCATGGTGGTCTGGAACGCGAAGGCGTTGCCACAGCCCGGCAGGTTCAGGGCAAGGCACTCAGCTTCAACAATATCAACGATACTGATGCAGCCTTTGAATGTGTCAGTGAATTTAACGCGGAGACCCACGCCGCCATCGCCATCATAAAACACGCCAACCCCTGCGGCGTTGCCTTGGGCGATACATTAACCGGCGCTTATCGTGCAGCCTTGCGCTGCGACCCCACCAGCGCCTTTGGCGGCATTGTCGCTCTCAATCGCACCCTCGATGCCACAACAGCCGAAGAAATCGTGAAAATCTTTACCGAAGTCATTATCGCACCCGGCGCTGATGAAGATGCCCTTGCCATTATTGCCGCAAAGAAAAACCTGCGCCTGCTGTTGACGCAAGGCCTCGCTGACCCCGCCGCTACAGGTGTTAACGTGCGCTCGGTTGCCGGTGGCTATCTGGTTCAATCACGCGATGCCGGTATTGTTGATGCCAGCGACCTCAAGGTAGTGACAAAACGCGCTCCAACTCAAACTGAACTGGCTGATATGATCTTCGCCTTCAAGGTCGCCAAACACGTCAAATCAAATGCCATCATCTATGTAAAAGACCTCGCCACTGTGGGCATTGGTGCAGGGCAGATGAGCCGGGTTGATTCCGCCCGCATTGCCGCCCACAAAGCAGCAGATGCAGCCAATCTCCCCGATAGTCTGGCCATAGGGTCAGTGGTTGCGTCAGATGCCTTTTTTCCGTTTGCCGATGGCTTGCTGACAGCCATCGAAGCCGGGGCCACCGCGGTTATTCAACCCGGCGGTTCCATGCGTGACGATGAGGTAATAGCAGCTGCGGATGACGCTGGAATTGCCATGGTATTCACCGGCATGCGCCACTTCAGACACTAAAGTCTAAGCCCTATTTGGCCCAGCGGCGGTGCACCCATAACCATTGTTCCGGGTACTCGCGCACCCAGTTTTCAATCACCTGAGTGACCACGATGACCGTTTCTCTGGCGTCAATCCGGCCTTCAGCGTCTCGGGGAAGTTTGATTTCATCGGTGATTTCCAGACGAAAACGCCCCTTTGGCAGTCGAATGACACGGGCACCATGGACGACACAATCAAATTCGCGCGCCAGCTTGCCAATCAGCGGATTGGTTTTGGCGGGATGGCCAAAAAAGGGAATTTCCATATTGCTGCGTGACCTCAGCTTGTGATCAACAAGAATTCCCAAACGGCCACCGTGCTCGAGAACAGACATCATTTTCAGTGCCGAACCGGGCCCGGAGGGGATCAGCTCACCCATCATTTTTGAGCGTATCTGCAATATGCGTTTGGCAATAAACGGATTATTGGGCGTGCGGTAAAGCGCTGCGATGTCGAGCCCGTAGTTTTTGGCACCAATCGGCAGCAACTCCCAATTGGCCAGATGGCCGGTAAAGATGATGGCGGGCTTTTTTCCCTCATCCAGTTTTTTGAAATTCTCCGCACCGACTATTTCAATCCTGCCGGTGTCGGGATTATCGTGATCGTAGTCAAAAAGCGTATCGAGATAAATATATTCAACAGAAGTTCGCGCCAGATTATCCCACATCTTAGACAGGATATACCGCCGCTCAGCCTTGGTTTTCTCTGGAAAGGCCAGTTCAAGATTTTTCATACCCGTGCGATAGCGCGGCAGCAACGGCCCCATATTGCGCAAGACAGCGGCGACAAACCCGGTTGCATATTCCACGGGTATCAGCCGCAACACAAAGAACAGTGCGAACACAAGTTGGGCCTGCAACCACCATATGACGGTACGAAGCGCGCGCAGATTTTTCCATTTTCTTTTAAGAAATGCAGACATGATTACAACGTAACGATGATTTTGCCGAAAAC
>CAZVAZ010000021.1:0-20978 GCA_964625235.1 uncultured Hyphomicrobiales bacterium | reverse complement strand
TGATTGCCGCCGACAGCCGGTTTTCCACCATGCGGAGAAAAATGGGAATTGCCGCATCCATGCTGGACTTTGGCCGGGTTGTTATCGTTTGCCAGATGCAACATGAACTCCCGCATAATGATACGGCTTTCGAATGTTTCCACTACGGCAGAACCCTGGCCGTTCTGCCGTTGCCCGGAGATAATTCTTCCATCGTTTTAACGCTTTCGGCGGAACACAGTGAAGAAGTGTTAAAGATGGAACCGGAAACATTCAACCTGGATATAGCACGCCGGTTTGACCACCGTTTGGGGCCTATGAAACTAACTTCCAAACGTCATCCCTACCCGCTGGTGGCGGTTTATGCAAAGCAGTTTGCAGCCACACGTTTTGCCTTGATTGGTGATGCCGCCGTTGGCATGCATCCGGTAACCGCGCACGGCTTTAACCTCGGGCTGAGCGGTGCAAATACGCTCGCACAGGAAATCCGGTTTGCACTTGTACATGGCCAGGATTTTGCTTCTTTCAACGTTTTGGAAGCCTACCAGTCAAAACACCGTCGCCTCTCGCGGCCTTTGTATGTGGGAACCAATGCTCTTGTCCGTCTCTACACCAACGATCACTTGCCCGCGCGAATTCTACGCCAGGCCATGCTTCATCTCGGCAATGCCCTGCCGCCGGTAAAACGCGCTATCATGGATCAATTGACCAAAACCGAACCCTCTACCACCCGACTATAAGTGGGGCGGGATTGGTGTGGCATCTTCTTGAAACCAGATAATGGCGTCTAACATCACAGGTTCCTGTTCTCTTTGACCAATTTGATATTTACCATGGGTGTCTGCATGGTGCATGATCGTCATGCGCTATCTATGGCTCCCTGGCAATTTTCAAAATCGACATACAAGACTGGTTTTTTATGGACACAATTGCTTTACTGGCAACAGAACTTGACGCAGGCGTGATAACGAGCACAAAGCTGGTCGAAAATTCATTTGAGCGCATTAAAGATCCTGACGGAGAAGGGGCGCGAGTTTTTATCAAACTGCATGAGCAGGCAGCCCGCAAACAGGCACAGACGGTTGACAGACAACGCAAAGGCGGCAAAGCCCTGTCTCCCCTAGCCGGTATCCCGTTTTCAGCCAAGGATCTGTTTGATGTTGCCGGTCAGGTTACTACTGCGGGCTCTAAGGTTTTGGCTGACGCCCCTGTGGCCAGTCAAACCGCTCTGGTAATCAAACGCCTTGAAGGTGCCGGCATGATCAATATCGGTCGCGCTAACATGACCGAGTTCGCCTATTCCGGCCTCGGGCTCAATCCGCATTATGGTACCCCCAAATCAATCTATGACAGAGCTACGGGCCGCTGCCCGGGCGGATCATCATCGGGCAGCGCTGTCTCTGTTGCTGACAGGATTGTATCGGCAACTGTCGGCACAGATACCGGTGGTTCCTGCCGCACACCGGCGGCGTTCAACAGTGTTGTTGGCTTCAAACCCAGCTGTGGCCGAATGCCTTTCGACGGTGTCTATCCCCTGTCGGTCAATTTTGATGCCCCGGGTCCTTTTGGCAATAGTGTTGCCTGCTGTCATTTGCTTGACCAGGTAATGGCAGGCGTGGATGTGTCGGCGGCACTTCCTGACCTTGCTGGCGCGCAACCTGAAGCAATCACACTGACAGTGCCGCAATCAATTGTGCTCGAAGACCTCGAGCCTGCAGTTGCTTCAGCCTTTGCAGGTTCGCTTACAAAGCTGTCAAATTCCGGGGTACGCATCATCGAGACCCCCGCCCCGTTGTTTGATCGCATTATCGAGCGCAATGCCATTGCCGGCATTGCGCAATATGATGCCTATCAGCTGCATAAGGATTTACTGGCTGAACGCGGCGATGAGTATGATGAATTCGTGCGCTGGCGCATATCTTCCAGCCACAAAATCACCGGGGAAATGGTTCAGGAAACCTGGCGCCTGCGCCGTGAGCTTATAGCAGAAGCATCAGCGATGATTTCGGGACCCCTGCACGCCTTTGCCTTTCCCACTGTTGCCATTATCCCGCCGAAGATTTCTGATGTGCAGGAAATGGAAGCCTTCAAGGCGACCAACTTCCGCGCCTTGCGCAATACGTCTACCTTCAATTTCCTTGATGGCTGTTCGATTTCCCTGCCCTCAACGGCTGCCGGTGAAGCCCCTGTTGGTTTTATGCTGTCAATGATGCATGGTCGCGATCCCGATCTGTTTTCAATAGCAGCCGGGGTTGAGACCATTTTACAATCTAAGATGAAGTAATCAAAAAATGACCACACAACCAGATAAATTGCGCGCACTTTTAGCCGAAGATACCTGTTACACCATGCCGTGTTGTTATGACGGCTTAAGCGCCACAATGATTGAACAGGCGGATTTTCCCTTGACGTTTATGAGCGGCTTTGCTGTTTCGGCCGCCCGGCTGGGCCTGCCCGATACCGGATTGATTTCCTATGGCGAAATGCTCGATCAGGCGCGCAACATCTGCGCAGCCGTCACCATTCCCGTTATCGGTGATGGCGATACCGGCTACGGTAATGCGCTCAATATAAAACGCACCATATCAGGATATGCGCGTGCCGGAATGGCTGCAATCATGATTGAAGATCAACTGGCGCCCAAGCGCTGCGGCCACACCAAGGGAAAAGCTGTCGTTAGCCGCGATGAAGCATATGACCGCATCAAGGCCGCCGTTGATGCCCGTAATGAAGGTGAAGACATTTTGATCCTCGCCCGCACTGATGCCCGCGCCGGCCTTGGCCTCAGTGAGGCCATAACACGCGCGCAAAAATTCTCGGAGCTCGGTGCCGATATTTTGTTTGTGGAAGCCCCGGTTGATGAAGATGAAATGGCGACAGTCTGCCGCGAAGTTCCCGGCATTCATATGGCCAATATGGTGGAAGGCGGTACCACCCCCCTGCTTGGTCCTGACAGATTGCACCAGCTCGGCTTCAGGATTGCAGCATACCCTTTGACGGTAATGAGTGCTGCCATGAACAACATGCGCCACGCACTTAATGACCTGAAACGCGGTGTTCATCCACAGGAGCGATTGATGTCTTTTGATGATTTACGCGACATTGTCGGCTTTAATGATTACTACGATGAAGAAAGCCGCTATGCCAATCCACGACCCGATTGAGTTGAGTTAAACCGGATTGAATTAATTTCTCATTTTATTATTTTAAAACCTTGATAATACTCTTGTTATCGAATTTCAAACACAGAGATAAAACATGCGCCACGGTGGACAAATCCTGATTGATCAACTGGCTCTCAATGGCATAGACAGGGTCTTCTGTGTGCCGGGCGAGAGTTATCTGGCAGCTCTTGACGGGCTTTATCAATCCAACTCAATTGAGACAATTATCTGCCGCCAGGAAGGTGGAGCCGCCATGATGGCCGAAGCCTATGGCAAGATGACCAACCTGCCGGGCATTTGTTTTTGCACCCGTGGGCCCGGTGCAACAAACGCCTCCGCCGGGGTTCATGTAGCCATGCAAGATTCAACACCGATGATCCTGTTTATCGGACAAGTCGCAGGCTCCATGGCCGAGCGCGAGGCCTTTCAGGAAATTGACTTTCGCCGCATGTATGGCGATCTGGCCAAATGGATTGGCCAGATTGACCGGATTGAACGCATTCCAGAATATGTCAGCCACGCTTTTCACACCGCCATGACCGGCAGACCCGGGCCGGTGGTTCTGGCTTTACCGGAAGATATGTTGAGTTCTCATGCAGAAGTGGAAGATGCCAGACCAGCACAACCGGCGCAGGCAAAAATCAGCGAAGAAGACTTATCCGCCCTGCAAAGCCACCTTCAACAGGCAAACGAACCTTTGATAATTATCGGTGGCCCTGCCTGGACTTCTGATGCTCAGGCACAATTGATGGCGTTTGCAGAGCGGGTCAATATACCGGTGGCCGCAGCCTTCCGGTATCAGGATTATATGGACAACCGCCACCCCTGTTATGTCGGTGACGTCGGTATTGGTATTGATCCCAGATTGGCAAAAAGGGTTGCCGATACAGATCTGTTGATCGCCTTTGGTCCGAGACTGGGAGAAATGACCACAAGCGGATATTCGTTGGTTGCCATTCCCAACCCGAAGCAAAAACTTATTCATATCCATCCCGGTGCCGAAGAACTGGGCCGGGTCTATCGACCGGATATGGCCATCAATGCGAGCTTGGCCTCGGTTGCCGCCAGTCTTGAAAAAATTACCGATCTGGATCAGAACAAATGGGCCGGGTGGACTAAGACTGCCCGTGCCGATTATGAAGAATATTGTCAATTACTGGAAACACCCGGAGAGGTAAAATTTGAACAGATTGTCAATCATGTCTCCAATGCACTGCCAGACGATGCCATAATCACCAATGGTGCCGGTAACTATGCCGGATTTGTGCGCCGCTATCATCAATACCGCAATTACAGAACCCAGCTGGCCCCGACATCGGGCTCCATGGGGTATGGCGTACCCGCGGCCATCGCTGGCAAGCTTGCCCGGCCACAGGTTCCGGTAATCTGCTACACCGGTGACGGGGATTTTATGATGACATGTCAGGAGCTGGCAACCGCGGTTCAGTATAATATTCCCATCATCATCATCCTGGCCAACAATGGCACCTACGGTACCATCCGCATGCATCAGGAACGCGAATATCCTGATCGTGTCAGTGGTACCAGTCTGAACAATCCTGATTTTGCCGCGATGGCGATAAGTTTCGGTGCCCACGGCGAAACGGTTCGAACGACCGCTGATTTTGAAGATGCATTCTCGCGCGCACTGAATTCAAACAAACCCGCCCTGATCAACTGCCTCATTGAGGCCGATGCGATCACGCCGCAAACAACTTTGACAAAAATTACCGAGTTTGCGAAAAAATCAACTTGAAAGTTTTTGAATTTTCAGATTTTTTCAGATTGCCGCCATTTTCTAAATTCAATTTTAACGCTCTACAATTAATATTACACCCAAGTATCTGTTGGAGTGATTTAGGTTGGGTAAAATGTCCTCGGAAGCACCGGTTCGCGATGAAAATCTGGATGAAGCGGCTGAGAACCTGAACTCTCTTGCACCCAATGATTTTTTATCCAGAATAAAGACTTTGCCAACAGCAACGCTCAGCAGCATTCACAAGTTGAAGCGCCTGTCCGTCTGCCAGGCAACGGCACTCGATAAATTCATTAACTCATCCCTCGATAAATCACCGGCTTTGACAGATGAGGATGACGGATATATTCCGCTAAAAGCGCGTCTTAACGCCTGGTGGCACGGTGATGATGAAGTCAAAATCAACACCGGGCAATCCGGGCCGGATAATCGCGCCATAGAAGTCGACAATGAATCTGACAATGAATTTGACAAGCGCCGCTGGTCTGCCAATAGCATTTCAATGGCACAAAAACTTTGGGGCAAAGGTTTTGCCGAACCCGGTGGTGCTGGCTTTGTTAAAAAAACCCTGTCTTTGATGAAGTTTGAATCGTCAAATACAATTCTGGATTTATCCGCAGGCCTTGGTGGTGCGGCCTGCAGCCTCGCCAAGGAACACAACCTGTGGATGGATGCTCTTGAGGCCGATGAAGCACTTGCAGCCAGCGGTATTCAGTTCGCCAGCCGTCACGGCATGTCCAAAAAAGTGCCGATTAAACACGTGGATTTTGAGACCCTGGAATTGCCAAAAGCCAAGTACGACCAGATTTATTCGCGCGAAGCCTTGTTCATGATTAAAAACAAGAAGAATGTTATCAAGCAAATCAGTAAATCTTTAAAGCACAAAGGCCAGATACTGATCGTTGATTACATGCTTGGTGAAAAATGCAACCGGGCCAATGTTGATAAATGGCTTAATTCAGAGCCGGAAAGGCCACACCCGTGGACAGCTGAATTGTATCATGCCGCTTTTGATCACTACGGAATTTCAATCTGGACCACCAATGATCTTTCTGAAGAATATTCCAGACAGATTCATGAAGGCTGGTTGCTAATGATCGATACTATCTCCAAGGGAGGCTTTGATCGAAAGACCATTGACAGCCTGATGCGCGAAGGCGAAATCTGGCTCAATCGCTCGCGTGCTCTTGAAGCCGGAGACCTTACCGTAAAACGCATACATGGCGTTGTTTAGGTAATTACGGGAGCCTGTCCGCTTTTAGCAGGATTCCAAATCCTCCTTCTCCGTCATCCTCCGGCTTGTCCCGGGGATCCATTCCTCAATACTCTCGGCCAAAAGACAGTACCTTTATTTTTGATAGCCCATCGCTATGGATCCTCGGATCAAGCCCGAGGATGACGAAATGGGTGGTTTTGATTAAGAGCGACACGCTTTAGAGCAAAAACACCAGCACACCGCCGACAATCGTAGCAATGCCGACAAGTTCCATCGGACTTACCTTTTCACGGAAATAGATCGTGGCAATGGCGATGGTGAAGACCGTTTCTATCTGGCCCACAGCTTTGACGTATGATGCGTTTACCAGGGTCATCGACGAGTACCAGGCGATAGAGCCAAGCGCACTGGTAAGACCGATAAACAGGCACAAGCGCCATTGCGGAAACATCTGCAACAGCCCTTTGGGTTCGCGCCACAACAGCCACGCCCCCAAAAACAATACCTGCATCGAAGTTGCCACAACCACAGTCCAGCCGGCGCGATAGAGAAAATCTCCATATTCGAGCGACAGGCTCGATTGGCGCACGAACAGGTAGGAAAGCGAAAAGAAAAAACCCGAAGCCAATCCTATTCGCGTTGATTTGGAGTTGAGTGCAGCAACAAGGCCACCGCCTTGCGCCCCAACCAGGCCCTGCACCCCTACCCGCGCAATTGTCAAAATGATGACGCCGGCGAGCGTTACAACAATGGCAATCCAGCCGTATAGGCTGATTGATTCGGAAAAAAACAAAGTGCCAATGACAGCTGTCATCATCACATCGGTTTTGGTAAGCATTGTGCCGACGGTGAAATTTCTCAAACTGAACACGTAAATCAACAGCCAGGTTGCAGCCAACTGCGACAAGGCAAGGGCGAGTGTATTGGCGAGAAAGATACCGGAAAACACCGGCATCGGCACGGGCTCGTTCCCGCGCGTCATCACCCACAGCAAAAACAACAGCAAAATCGGCAGCCCGAACAGGGAGCGCACATAGGTCGTCACCATAATCGACAATTTCTGATTAAGGTCTTTTTGTGCAGCAGTTCTGACAGCCTGCATCAAGGCGCCAGCGATGGCGATGGGTATCCAGATAAATTCCATTATAGTTGAGACTTACGGCTGATGACGGGTTGCTTGAGGATTTTTACGTTCCATTCGGTAAGAGTATAGTTCTATGATTTGACGATGGAAACAAAAAGGTCTGCCGCTTATGAAAATTTCAATTCTTGATGACTATCACGAAACACTGTCAAGCCTGCCATGTTATGCCAAATTAAAAGCACATGAGGTTACCATCTGGACTGATCATGTGCAGGAAACAGAAGCGCTTGCCAAAAGGTTAAAGGACACGGAAATTCTGGTGCTCATTCGTGAGCGCACACAAATTCGCGCACCCCTGCTGCAGCGTTTGCCAAAACTCAAACTGATTTCCCAACGCAGTGTTTACCCCCATATCGATGTGGATGCCTGCACCCGTAATGGTATCCTTCTGTGTTCAGGCCAGCATGAAGGAACACCGTCTTATGCTGCTGCCGAACTCACCTGGGGGCTGGTACTGGCAGCTGCGCGCCACATACCTCAACAAATGGCCTCACTGAAAAGCGGCACCTGGCAGACTGGCGTCGGGCAATCGCTACGAGGCAAAACCCTCGGGCTCTACGGTTATGGCCGCATCGCCCGCGTTATTGTTGATTATGGCAAGGCCTTTGGCATGAATATCCTGGTATGGGCCAGCGAAGCATCGCGGCAGCGCGCCCGCGATGACGGCCTCAAAGTTGCCACGAATAAGCAAAGTTTTTTTGCCGACTGTGACATTCTCAGCCTGCACATGCGCCTGAAGGATGCCACCCGCGGCATCGTCGGCCCCCGCGACCTTGCCGCCATGAAACCCACAGCCATTTTGATTAATACGTCGCGCGCCGGGCTGATTGAAAAAGACGCCTTGTTAAACGCTCTTAAAGCCGGACGCCCCGGCATGGCGGCAATAGATGTGTTTGATAAAGAACCGGTAACAACGGCAGATGACCCGCTGGTATCGCTGGACAATCTCATCGCCACCCCGCATATCGGCTATGTGACACACGAAGAATACGAGATTCAGTTCAGCGACATCTTCGATCAGATTGTGGCTTATGCAGCAGGGTCACCGATCAATATGATAAACCCGCAAGCATTGGAGAAGCCCTAGAAATTCACCGCAGCCCGCAGCTGGCCGATGGCTTTGTAGCCGCCATCGAAGGTGGATTGTATTTCACCCGATGCCGAGAGGTTGTAGAGGCCGTTTTGTGATGTGTAGGTGACAGATGAGCCGATGAAACCTGCGACCTGGTTGTCGAGATCCGCCGAGAAGCTGAACGGGGTGGCGGCAACTGTGAGTGACACATTATCAGAGCCTGCATCAAACTGTGCGTCAATGCCCGCGCGCCAGTCAACCCGGGTGGTAGAGCCATCCTTGTTGTTGATGAGTTGGGGCAGGGTAAGCTGGGCGCGGGTGGAGAACACACCCACGTCACGATCACCAACGGTGAGCGGAAGGATGCCACCGGTTTCGGTATAGCCATCTAAAAACAGCCCGGTATAGCTCAATCGCCCGCTGGCAATCAGCGGGAACGACAGGCCTTCAATGGGTGCAGCCAGTGTGATGGAGGGTGAGAAGAACCAGCCGTCAGTCTCGCCTCTGGCCGTGACACCGCCGACATTACGCGTGGTGTCCTGGTCAGCTGATCCCGCTACAAGAGCGAGTTGCACCCGGAAGGTGCCCATGTCTATTTTCCAGTAAGCACCGCCAAAGACCGAATCGGTTTCGACGTCACTGGCACCAAATTCAATGTCGATTTTGCTTCTGGCATAACCGCCAAAGACGCCGTAGGAACCCTTGCCGCCAAGGCTGGTTTCAACCCCGGTGATCACACCGCCAAAATTATTCTTGATACCAACCTGGCTCGACGAGCCGTCAACTTTCTGCTTGCCGCCAAAGCCCGACACCCACAGCCGCCGGTTTGAACCATAGACAGATTTGGCATTACCACCGGCGGGTGCAATACCACCGGTAAGAGGTGCTGTGCCCTGCGGTCCGCTGCCACTATTGTCAATCGCATTGAAAATCCCCGTGGTCAGACCGCCGACAGCTGCACCCGCAGCCGCAAAGCCGGTGGGATCAACCGCCACCGCCTGAGTGCCGCCGTTGACAAACACCACATTGCCGGTGGTGTTTTCCGGCGCGCTTAGAAGGGCCGAGTCACCGCCCGAGGCATCGGCAAAGGTAAACACCGCATTGACGCCAAGGCCGACATTGAGTGTATCCACGTCATTGGCATTGCCGTTGCCAAAATCAATCGTGCCGGTAATCACCGAACCGGGCAGGATGTTGAGCGTGTCATTGCCTTCACCCCCGAAGTTTATGGCAACACCGCCGGTACCGGTAATGACGCCAGAATTGTTGATGGTGGTGGGCGCATTGCTGAAGCGGTTTAAAATATCAATGCCGGTCGTACCGCTGACAACTCCAGCCGTAGTAATGGTGGTCGCCCCGGTGCCGCCGTTATCGACCCGGATGGCGGCGGCATTGGCGGCCACAATGGTGCTGTTCGTCGTGATGTCAACAGTGCCCGCTCCGATGCTGCTGTTCTCTGCGTAAATCCCCTCGGCACCGGTGCCCTGTGTCGTGATGGTGCCGGTGTGGATCACCGTGATATTGCCGATGCGGGCATCTGCGACAATCCCCTCGGCATTATTGCCCATCGTGGTGATGGTGCCGGTCTGGATCACCGTGATATTGCCGTCGTCGTTGATCTCTGCGTCAATCCCATCGGCACTATTGCCCATCGTCGTGATGTTGCCGGTCTGGGTTATCGTGATATTGCCGTTAGCAGAATATGCGTTAATCCCCTCGGCATTGTTACCGGTTGTTGTGATTGCAAATATGCCGGTATCGCTGGTGATGGTGACATCGCCGCCACTGGTAAAGTTGATGCCGTCAATGCCAGCCGCCGGGGCAATGTCCTGGGTCAGAGTGTTGACATTGAGGGTTGTGTAGAGGCCGCCAATAACGTTGAGATCCACGCCGGCCCCGACATTGCCGGTACACGTGATGGTGGTGCCGCCATTGGTGACAACATTACAGGGTGCGTTCGGAGGAATAATCTGGGCGTGGGCCGGGCCTGCCAGAGCGAGCGGAACTGCAATTGCAAGGGCTGCGGCAAGACTGCGCGCACCAAATGCCGGCATTGAAACCGAAGAGCCAAGCATGGCCGCTGCCCGCCCAAGGACCGCGCCTGAAGCTGCCACACCGGAACCTGGCGCAAAACTGGCAGCCTTGCCGTTATATTTGGTCATACGGCCGCCGCGCAAAATGATATTAAACATATGGATTTTTCCCAGCCCTGTCCCCGGTTTTTGATAACCCGACAGGCAGCGGCGGATAAAACCCTCCGAATCCGTCAGATACTTATGGGTATTGTTACATTAACCCTGAGCATCTGTCGAGACCGGCATGCGCGAAAAACAGCGGATTTCACCAGAAAAACGCCCCTGTGATATTTTTGCCGATGAGGCGGAACAGTGTTTAACCGGGAACAACAACATCTAAACAGCCGCCAGTGCCTGTTCCATATCGGCGATTAAGTCTTCAACGGCCTCGATGCCGACAGACAGGCGCAGCAGGTTTTTAGGTACGATACTATCGGGGCCTTCCACTGTTGCGCGGTGCTCTATCAGGCTTTCAACGCCGCCGAGCGAGGTTGCGGGCACAAACAGCTTTGTTGTGGTGGCAACTTTTTTGGCTTGTTCAGCGCCGCCTTTTACCAGAAGTGAGACCATGCCACTGAAACCGTTTGTCATCTGGCGTTTGGCGATTGCGTGGCCGGGGTGGTTTTCCAGTCCGGGGTAAAGAACCTTGTCAATTTTCGGGTGGTGTTCGAAGTGCAGCGCAAGGGTTAAGGCATTTTTGCTTGCCTGTTCAACACGCACGAATAATGTGCGCATGCCCCTGAGCAGGAGCCAGGCTTCGAACGAGCCTAAAACCCCACCGGCAAGATGGCGGACCTCACCAATTTCCTGCCAGCGTTGGTCAAGCTCTCGCGTTACCAGCACGCCCGCCAGAACATCGCTGTGACCGTTGAGATATTTGGTGGCGGAGTGAAAGACAATATCGGCACCGAGCAACAGGGGTTGCGTGGTTACCGGTGTGGCCACCGTGCTGTCGACACACAGGCAGGCGCCTGCTTCGTGGGCTATTTGCGCTGCTGCTTCGATATCACAGATATCCCACGTCGGATTGGCCGGGGTTTCAATCCACACGATATCGGTTTTGCCGGGCTGCATTGCATTTTTCAGGGCGCTGAGATCGGATTGATCAATCAGGCTCAGTTCAATATTTCGCCTCCTGGCCAAACGTCGCAGCCAGTCTTGTCCGCCATGATACATAATCCCGGGCGCAACAATATGTGCTCCGCTGTTAACGGTTTCGAACACAGCCGTGAACGCTGCCATGCCGGAGGAAAACAGTCTGGCGCTCGCGCCTTTTTCCAGTTGTTGCAGTAGCTTTTCTGCCTGGACATATGTCGGGTTTTGATCGCGTCCGTAGCTGAAATCACCGGTGGGTTCATAGGCGCTGTTGCGGGCAAAGGTGGTTGAGGTCTGTACCGGGGGAACAATCGCACCGTTGGTTTTATCCCTGTAGTGACCGGCAGAGGCAACAAGCGACTTATGTGAAAATTCATCTTCGTTGGACATGACAGACCGTTATTTTTTTGCGAAGGTATCATCAACATCATTTTTTCACATTTTTGACAATGGAAAATCACCGCCATGACGCTAAAAACCAAACTGACTGAACTTCTGGATATCAAACATCCCATAATACAGGCACCAATGGCTTTTGTGTCGGGTGGTGCTCTGGCCAGTGCCACCTCCAACGCCGGGGGACTGGGGATGATTGGTGGCGGTTACGGTGATCGCGAGTGGCTGGAGCAGGAACTCAACCGCAGCCATAACGCCGACGTAGGCTGCGGTTTCATTACCTGGAGCCTGGCCAAACAGCCGCATTTGCTCGATATTGTTCTCGCCACAAAACCTAAAGCCGTGATGTTGTCCTTTGGCGATGAAGCACCTTTTATCGCGCCAATAAAGGACGCCGGCGCTGTTGTGATCTGTCAGGTGCAAACGCTTGCCCAGGCGTTGGCAGCACACGACAATGGTGCCGATGTTATTGTCGCACAAGGCAGTGAAGCCGGAGGACATGCAGCCATTCGCGGAACAATTTCTCTGGTGCGTGAAGTGGCCGACAGGATTGATACCGTACCGGTGGTTGCCGCCGGGGGCATAGCAGACGGGCGCGGACTTGCGGCTGCCTTGATGCTGGGCGCTGCCGGTGTGTTAATGGGCACACGCTTTTGTGCTACACAGGAAAGCCTGATGCCGGAACAGGCAAAAGAGCGCGCGCTCGAAGCTACCGGCGATGCCACGCTGCAATCAGGCGTTGTCGACATATTGCGCAATAAAGACTGGCCCGCACCCTATAAGCTCAGAACACTGCAAAATGATGCGCTGGCGCAATGGCATGGGCGCGAGCAACAACTGGCGCAGGATATTGATGAACAACGTAAAGCCTTCGATGCAGCCTCTGCTGCCCGCGATTACGACCACGCCGCGGTTATCGTCGGCGAAGCTACCGGTATGCTCAAGGATATTCCCACCGCCCAAGACGTGATTGAAGAAATCATCACCGAGGCAAAAACCTGCCTGGCGAACCCGCCGGGATGCCTGTGATACGCCGCGCCACAAACGATGATGTTGTCCACATAAAGCACTGTGCCGAATTGGCCTATGCACCTTACGTTGAGCGAATGGGCAGAAAACCGGCACCCATGGTGGCTGATTTTGGCGCTCTCGTGGACAGGCAATCTGTCTATGTTCTTGAAGTTGGATGCAATCTGCGCGGCTTCATTGTCTGCTTTGCCAACAAAAATTATTTCCACATCGAAAACATCGCCGTTTTACCCGGGTTTACCGGCATGGGCTACGGCAGGCAGCTTATGGACTTTGCCGAGGCCGAGGCGCGAACTCAGGGGTATTCGCGGCTCGAACTCTATACAAATGAAAAAATGCGGGAAAACCTCACGCTTTATCCCAGGTTAGGCTATGAACAGTTTGCGCGAAAAACCCAGGATGGTTTTGTCCGCGTGTTCTTTCGTAAACATCTCTGATCAACCAAAATATCGCGAATGCATGCGGGCCAGGTAATCCACCAAATTACCGTGGGCGTCGACGGCGCCAATAAGCGGGGTGTCGAACCCTTTGGCCGACACGCCTGCCAATATTGCAAAGATAAAGCCATCGGCACCGCACGGGTTTGCCCCCATAATGTAGTTATTCTTGCCGAGAATTGCAGCCGCATGGTTAATGGTGCGGATGGCCAGTTGATATTTTTCTTCTTCCGAGTGAAGCCCGGTGCCCTGACCGGAAAGTGTACGGGCGATTTTCTTCTTTGACGCATCAATCATTTCAGCCCGGCCGGGCTCGGGAACAGCTTCAAAGAACATGCTCGGGCCAAAATCAAAGTTGCCTTCGTGCATCCAGCGCTGGCTCAGCATCGTCCAGTAGAGATTATCCTCCATCAGTTTTTCAACCGCCCACGCCAACCCGCGCTGGCGCTCATCAAGATCAACGTCAAAATCAAAGCTATACTTATCCTCAATGTGCAGCCGGATAAGGGTGCTGTCGGCAACAATTTCACCATCATCTTTAAGGTAGGGAAGTTTACCCCTGGGTGCCTCACCAAACCCGTCAAAATCTGACTTGTAATCCAGTCCGGCCATTTTCAACAGAATTTCAGCCTTGGTAACGAAGGGTGATGCATCGGGAAGGCCGAACGCCTCACCAAATTTGTAAAGTGTGATCATGCAACGGGTCTTTCCTGCTTGTTGGTTTCAATGCAGTGTCTATACTGACTTGCTCCTGACAACCTTGTGTCAGGAGTGTTGCGTTTGCCCGGGAGAGAATAAATCATGAGACGTGCTGAGCGCCTGATGCAGATTATCCAGATTTTTCGCCGCCATGGAAACCGGCGCACAGCACCGCTGACGGCAGCACAACTGGCCGATGAACTGGAAATCAATGTGCGCACGGTCTACCGCGATATCCACGCGCTCATCGGCAATGGTGTGCCAATACGCGGTGAAGCCGGTGTTGGCTATATGATGGAGGACGGTTTTGACCTGCCACCGATGATGTTCACCGCCGATGAACTGGAGGCTTTGATGCTGGGTGCACGCCTGGTGGCCACCCAAGGCGATGAGATGCTGGCAAGGTCTGCGCGTGATGCCGTTGCCAAAATTGCTGAAATAGTCCCGCTGGAATTACGACCGGTATTGCTTGATGCGCCGCTTTATGCCCCGGAATTTGGCCGCGACCCGGTGGATGTGGTCGATGCAGGTGAGATTCGTAGCGCTTTGCGCAAAAACAGAAAAATCAAAATTGAATATAGTGATGCCCAGGACAACCCGTCACAGCGCACCTTGTGGCCCATTGCCATGGCTTACCTCAAAGGTCTGCGCCTGCTGGTTGCCTGGTGCGAGTTGCGGGGTGATTTCAGGCATTTCCGCGTAGATCGCATATCAAAGCTGGAATTGCTGGAAGCCACCGTGCCTGAACGCCACGATGTCCTGTTCCATCGCTGGTGGCGCATTGAGCAGCAAAAGCACGGGGATTATATGTCTGTTCGGGGCTAGAGCCTGTCATGCTTAGGTAATCTTTCCATCATCCTCAGCTTTTTCCGCATCTTTTTTATCGACCTCATCGACCTTTGCATCTTCGCTTCTTTGCGCAAGTTCCAGTTCGTTATTATCGTCGATGTCGTCGATGTCTTCAACATCACCATCATCTGTTTCAGTCTCGTCTGAACTGTCAGCCTCCGCTGTTTCCTGCTCAACCTCTTCTTCATCGACTTCGTCTTCGCTTACCTCTTCCTCGCCCGCATCCTTCCCAATCTTGTCCTTACCTTCAGCAATCTGATCATCATCCCAGAATTGTTCTCTGACACCACTGATCACCTTTCCCGCTGAATCAATAAAAACGGCGGCTGCGTCGGTAAAATCTTCGTCGTAATCATTGAGACCGTCGATATTGGCGAGGATGGGGTTGGAACGCCATAGTTTTCGCAACGCCATGCGCTTGAGTGCCTTTGGCACCTTGGCGTCCATGAACACGCTGAAATCGGAATCATATTCGAGTTTTTCAATATCAATGCCTTCAGCGGGATGGGGTTCGTGTTCTTCGCCCTCATCATCTTCGCTGTTTTCGCGGGCAACGAGATCGCCTTTGCCTTCTTCGAGCAGGGCTGTCTGTTCTTCATCCGGCAAATTTAAATCAGACACGTCTTCAACCACAGTTTCGACTGTGTTTGTATCCTCCGGCTCAGGGCCTAGTTTGCGCTTTGACCAGCGTCCTAAAAAATCGTCTTTACTCATTTTTCAACTGCGGCCTCTGTCGCTTTCTAATATCCACTATCGGTTCCTGGCCGAAGTCATAATCTTCATCCTTGTGACTGTCACGCTGGCGCTTGATGAAGGGCTCTTCCACATAATGCTTTGCGATAAAATCATCAATCCAGGCGACAATCTCAGGTGGCATTTCCATCGATTCAACCATATCCTCACCAGAATCGAGATAATCCTGAGCCTCATAAGGTGACGCTGTCACCAGATGCACCCGCAAAGATATTTCAGTTTCAACGTCCTCATCGTCTGTCAACACCACATATATGGCAGGTTTCACCGCTTTCATGTTGAAAACGTAGGCCTCAGCTTCCTTGGCATGAAGCTCAATTTCGCTGGTGCCCGCATGAAACCAGGTCCAGCCCTCGCCTGATCGCAGCACCGTCCAGTCATCAAGCGGTGGCGAACCAGCGACAATATCAACCACTCGCCACGACCAGTCGCGCCAGGGGTGGTCGATTTTGCGTCTTTCAACGACGATACCGACCGGCAAAACCTCGGTGTTACTCATAACTTACGCCCCTGAATTTCCCTGCTGGAAAATTCTTATCCTTATTATGCATTGTTAACATGACATTTGACTTCATAGTATGGGATAGTTGATGAAAGGCCAAATCAAAACAACCCTCCCCGCAATGAACATCAGGCTTGCACTTTTAAAATGGTTATGAAATGAAAATTAATAACAAGAACATTCTCCTATGCAATTGCGAAAAAACCATGGACATTGATGGTGGTAAATTGTGCACAGCCTTAGGGGAAACAGACCCGCTCAAAATCCATACCAATCTGTGCCGAAGTGAATTGGCCGTTTTCAATCAGGCACTGGAAAGTGATGAACCACTGCTGATAGGGTGCACCCAGGAAGCGCCTTTATTTCGTGAACTGGCCGAGGAGGTTTCCAGCCCGGCGGATTTAAGTTTCGTCAATATTCGCGAACGCGCCGGCTGGTCTGAGGCAAAGGCAAAAACCTTACCCAAGATCGCTGCTTTGCTGAAAGAGGCTGCCTATGAGGTGAAACCCGCCGGTATCACAGCCATCCAGTCCGACGGTATCTGTCTGGTCTATGGCAGTGGTCAGGACGCTTTTGATGTTGCCCATCGGCTTAACGACCGCTTGAGTGTCACCCTCCTGCTCAAAGACAGTGACGACATCGTGCCACCGGCAGTTGCCACATTCCCGATTTTCCGTGGCGAAATTACCGCAGCAAAAGGACATTTCGGCGAATTTGAAATCACCGTCAACAAATATGCCGCTACTGTTCCTTCTTCCAAAGGGTCTTTGGAATTTCAGATGGCGCGCGATGGCGCAGCCTCACACTGCAGCATGATATTTGACATGACCGGGGATGCCCCCATGTTGCCCTCGCCCGAGCGCCGCGATGGTTATTTTCATGTGGACCCGAGCCAGCCCGGTGCCGTTGCCAAAGCCATGTTCGACATCAGCGATCTTGTCGGAGAGTTCGAAAAACCGATTTACGTCACCTATGACCCAGGCATTTGCGCCCATTCGCGCAGCAATAAGGTCGGCTGCAATCTCTGTCTTGATATCTGCCCGGCGTCAGCCATCGAACCTGATGGTGATAATGTTGTCATTGACCCGGTCATCTGCGGTGGCTGCGGTTCATGCTCCTCAGTCTGTCCCACCGGTGCTGTGTCATACGATTTCCCGGCCCGTGTCAGCCTGATTGAACGCGCGCAGATATTATTGCAGACCTATTATGCGGCAGGTGGCAAAAACCCGCATCTATTCATCCATGACGAAAGCTATGGCAGCGAACTTATTTCGATGATGGCACGCTTCGGGCGTGGTCTACCCGCCAATGTTATTCCTTTTGGCGTCAATGAAATCACTCAAATTGGCCATGAATTTTTAAGTTCCTGCCTGGCTTTTGGTGCCAGCAGGGTTGTTTTTCTGGTTAACCAAAAACGCCGCGATGAAATGGACGGGCTGTTTGCGCAAGTCGAACTTACCAACGCCATTGTCAAATCCATGGGCTATGGTGATGACGACCGCATTGTGATGATTGACGAACACGACCCTGATAGTGTCGAAGAACAGCTTTATCGCCAACATAAGCAAACTGAACTCAAACCGCAGAATTTTGCAGTCGTTGGCAACAAGCGCGAAATTGCCCGAACAGCCTTCCTGAAACTCAATGAAAATGCACCCAGCCCCCAGGAGCATATCTTGCTGGAGGCAGGCGCGCCCTTTGGCCGCATTGTCATAGATACGGACAAATGCACCCTGTGTCAGGCCTGCATCGGCTCATGCCAGGCGGATGCCTTAAGTGATAATCCCGACAGGCCCGAAGTGCGTTTCCTCGAAGCTGCCTGCGTTCAATGCGGGCTGTGCCGCAGCACGTGCCCTGAAAATGTCATAACCCTGGAGCCGCGCCTCAATCTCACCAAGGATGCCATGACAGCAACAGTGTTGCACGGAGAAGACCCCTTCGAATGCATTCGTTGCGGTAAGGAATTTGGTACAAAAAGCTCCGTCGAACACATCATCTCGGTGCTCGCCGGCAAACATGCCATGTACGGTGATGACGCTTCAACCAATCTCATCAAAATGTGTGACGATTGCCGCGTCCTCGAACAAATGGAAAATCCCCAGGCAGACGAGCCAATGAAAATGGGCGAACGCCCCCGGGTCCGCACCACGGAGGACTACATCAGCGCCGAGAAAAGTCTCGACGACGACAATGAGGATACCAGACTAAGCGCACAAGATTTCCTCAGCGATAAAGACTGATGAACTCAAGTGCTGATGGAGGTTTTCTCACCATTAAGCCTTCCAACGAAACTTGACTTTTCATTATTACATCTGCATAATCCGGTAACGATACCGGATACTAATATTTGACGGGTTGAATAATGAGCAAGATTGAACATCGGGTTATTAAGCACCGCACACGAGTGCTGGCCAGAGGGTCCAAACGCGTGGAAGTGACCGTGCCTTCCAGCGATGCGGTGTTGGTCAAGGAGATTGCCGGGACACTTCGCGCTGGTGGAAAAGATGCCAGACGCATCAGAGAAACCCTACAGCCCCTGCTCTCGACCTGCCGGGCGAAGACGGGTGCTGAATTGGTTGCGTTTTTCCGAAAATCCCCACTGGCAGATTTTGATGTGGCGATTGAGCGAGACCTTTCCACCGGTCGGTCAATTGACCTTTAAGAATGGCCTTTTTACTCGACACCAACATTATCAGTGAAACAGTAAAGCCAAAACCGCAACAGCGCGTCCTCGACTGGTTGGAAACTCAAAAGCCAAATGATCTCTTTCTGGCATCGCAAACCCTCGGCGAGTTACTCCGGGGGGCGAGAAAAATAAAACAACAGGCCCGCCGCGAACAATTCGAAAACTGGATCGTAAACGATCTGACATTGCAGTTTGAAAACCGCATATTGCCATTCGACAAGACCGCCGCAGAAATCTGGGGCCGGTTAATGGGCGATGGCGACCGGGCCGGACGAACACCCTCAGCCGCAGACGCCCAAATTGCCGCAGTTGCCATCCAAGGCAACCTCACACTGGTCACAAGAAACACCAAAGACTTTAAGTATTTTGATTTGAAGTTGCTTAATCCGTGGGAGTAATACCAGTGACGCTGAGGATAGACCCATCACCCCGTCATACCGGTTTTCGCCGGTATGACGGGGGTAAATTTTCCCTAAAATGCTCGCCTGGTCACAATCTCACTCCCACTCAATCGTCCCTGGTGGTTTTGATGTTACATCGTAAACAACTCGATTAATACCTTGAACTTCATTGATAATTCTTGTTGCTGCTCGGCCAAGAAAATCCATTGGGAACGGGAAGAAGTCTGCGGTCATGCCGTCGGTTGAGGTAACGGCACGCAAGGCGCAGACGTATTCATAGGTGCGGCCATCGCCCATTACGCCGACGGTTTGCACCGGCAACAGCACAGCAAATGCCTGCCAGATATCGTCATACAATCCGGCTTTGCGGATTTCATCGAGGTAGACTGCATCGGCTTCGCGCAGGATTTTGAGTTTTTCGCGGCTAATACCGCCGGGTATGCGGATGGCGAGACCGGGGCCGGGGAATGGATGACGGGCAATAAATTTTTCCGGAAGCCCGAGTTCGCGACCCAGAACCCTGACTTCGTCTTTGAACAGCTCGCGCAATGGCTCCACCAGTTGCATATTCATGCGCTCAGGCAGGCCACCAACATTGTGATGGGATTTTATCGTTACACTGGGACCACCGGTGAACGACACGCTTTCGATGACATCAGGATAGAGCGTGCCTTGCGCCAGAAAATCAGCGCCGCCAAGTTTTTTGGCTTCAGCATCAAACACATCGATAAACAACCCGCCGATAATCTTGCGCTTTTTCTCCGGGTCTGCCTCACCTTCAAGGGCGGAGACAAACATCTCCTCGGCATCCACATGCACCAGCGGAATACTATAATGATTGGTGAACATATCCACCACTTCTTCGGCTTCATTGAGCCGCAACAGGCCGTGGTCGACGAAAATGCAGGTCAGTTGCGCGCCGATGGCTTCATGAATGAGCACAGCTGCGACGGAAGAATCAACACCGCCCGATAATCCGCAAATTACCCGGGATTTGCCAACCTGGGCACGAATACGCGCAATCGCTTCCTGCCGGAACGCCCCCATGGTCCAGTCTGCCGAACAGCCGACTATATTGTGGGTGAAGTTACGCAGCAATTCAGCCCCGCGCGGCGTGTGCACCACTTCAGGGTGAAACAACAGGCCGTAATATTTGCGTTCATCATTGGCAATTGCCGCATAGGGAGCATTTTCACTCACACCCACGGTGCGGAAACCGTCGGGAATGCGCTTTATTTTATCGCCATGGCTCATCCACACATGGTCGTTTGAACCTTTTTCCCAAACGCCTGAAAAAATTGGGCAATCATCAACAATACTAATTTCAGCGCGACCAAATTCACGCCCCTTGGAGCCTTCAATTTCGCCGCCCAGTTGCTCGCACATGGTTTGCACGCCGTAGCAGATGCCTAAGATGGGAACGCCGCTGTCGAATATTTCCTGTGGTGCGCGTGGTGTGTCTTCATCAAGCACGCTTGCCGGTCCACCCGACAGGATAACCCCGCGCGGGTTGATGTCGGCAAACGCTTTGGCGGCATTCTGGAAGGGTACGATTTCCGAATAAATTCCCGATTCACGCACCCGCCGGGCAATCAGCTGGGTAACTTGAGAACCAAAATCAATGATAAGTATTTTGTCTGTCATATGCCCGCAATAATCTAATTGGCTGATCTATGCAACACAGCGGCGAAAAAACCATCGGTGCCGGAGGTTGCCGGGGAAAGC
>CAZVAZ010000020.1:0-23847 GCA_964625235.1 uncultured Hyphomicrobiales bacterium | reverse complement strand
CTTCATCATGTTCAACCACCAGCACCGTATTGCCAAGTTCACGCAGGTGTTTGAGTGTTTCCAGCAACCGGGCATTGTCGCGCTGATGCAGGCCAATGGAGGGTTCGTCAAGAACATATAAAACACCAGTAAGGCCGGAACCAATCTGGCTGGCAAGACGGATGCGTTGGGATTCGCCTCCCGAAAGCGTGCCGGATTTTCGCGATAACGTGAGATACCCCAATCCGACATCATTGAGAAAGTTCAGGCGTTCGCGAATTTCCTTGAGGATGCGTCCGGCAATTTCATTTTGTTTTTTACTTAAACTGTCAGGCAATTGCTCGAACCAGGTTTGCGCGCCCATAATCGAAAATTGTGATATCTCGCCCACGTGCCTGTTGTCGAGCTTTACCGCCATGGCCTCGGGCTTCAAACGATAGCCGTTGCAACGGCTGCAGGCATGCTCTGATTGAAACCGCGACAGTTCATCGCGCACCCAGTTTGATTCTGTTTCGCGCCAGCGTCGTTCGATATTATTGACCACGCCTTCAAACGGCTTTTTATTTGTGTAACGCCGCACGCCGTCGTCATAGGTGAAAGCGATTTTTTCTGTGCCCGAACCAAACAAAACCACCTGGCGCACTTCGTCAGGCAAGTCAGCCCACGGTGTTGTCATCGCCACCGAATAGTGTGCGGCAATCGCCTCGAGTGTCTGGGCATAATAAGGCGAGGTGCTGCCGGTTTTGGCCCATGGGGCCACCGCACCTTTGGCCAGAGACAGTTTTTCGTCGGGCACCACAAGTTCAGCTTCAAACTGTAATTCAACACCCAGACCATCACACGCAGGGCAGGCACCAAAGGGATTATTGAAGGAGAATAATCGCGGTTCAATTTCCTCAATGGTGAAGCCTGACACCGGGCAGGCAAAACGGGCCGAAAATATGATGCGCTCAGGTCTACCTTTTTTATCTAGCTTGTCTGCAAATTCAATCACTGCGAGGCCATCGGCAAGCTCAAGCGCTGTTTCAAAACTGTCGGCCAGACGCCCGGCGAGATCACCGCCCAGAACCAGCCTGTCGACGACAACGTCAATATCGTGTTTGAATTTTTTATCCAGTGTCGGCACGTCTTCAAGCTCATAAAAATCGCCATCGACTTTTACCCGCTGAAACCCGCGTTTTTGCAGATCAGCGAATTCTTTGCGAAATTCGCCTTTGCGCCCGCGCGCTATGGGCGCGAGAAGATAGATCCGGGTTTTTTCTTCCAGCGCCAGCGTGCGGTCAACCATCTGGCTGATCGACTGGCTTTCAATCGGCAGGCCGGTGGCGGGCGAATAGGGGATGCCAACCCGGGCAAACAGCAGGCGCATGTAATCGTAGATTTCGGTGACAGTTCCCACAGTTGAACGTGGATTGCGCGAGGTCGTTTTCTGCTCAATCGAAATTGCCGGAGACAGACCGTCAATCTGATCCACGTCGGGCTTTTGCATCATCTCAAGGAACTGGCGGGCATAGGCGGACAGTGATTCCACATAACGCCGCTGGCCTTCAGCATAAATCGTATCAAACGCCAGTGAAGATTTTCCCGAACCCGACAGACCGGTAATCACCACCAGCTTGTCACGCGGCAAATCAATATCGATATTCTTGAGATTATGTTCGCGTGCACCCCTGACTGAGATGAACTTTTGTTCGGATTTTTTAGCCATCATAGGGGGATATATCAATCAGGAACAAAACGCAAACAAAAGAAAGCGCTTAACACCAGCAACCTGACAATTTTGATTACTCTTTTCGAGCTTTCGAAAACAGGCGCGAAAGTTCGGCATTCGGTATGGCCCGGGCGGCAAAAGAAAATGTGCCTGAAGTGACCATTTCGCCGGCAATCTCGCGCAAGG
Source organism: uncultured Hyphomicrobiales bacterium (assembly GCA_964625235.1). Taxonomy (GTDB): domain Bacteria; phylum Pseudomonadota; class Alphaproteobacteria; order Rhizobiales; family JAJFHR01; genus JAJFHR01. The sequence goes on along the minus strand of CAZVAZ010000020.1, from coordinate 21,971 downwards.
TGGCAAGACAGGTGCGCGCCAGTGAACCACCGGTGGAGATGCGCCTGACACCGAGATTACCAAGTTCTTCAACACTCAAGGCCTCAGAAGAAAGCCCGGCGACAATGTTAAGGGGGCCATCGACTTCGTTGACCAGCGTTGCAATGGTGTCCTTATCTTTCGGTCCTGGCGCAAAGAGGCAGTGAGCACCGGCTTCACGATAGCGGTTTAAACGTTTTATCGCCTCGGGCAGGGGTTTTTTATGGCCAGCAAGAAAACATTCGGCCCGGGCGGTAAGAACAATGGGAATGCCCGACGCTTCAATGGCGGCAACCGCCGCACTGACACGATCGACCGCCTCTTCAATGTCATAAAGGCCTGTACCTGAATAATCCTCAATACTTGCCCCGACAGCGCCGGTTCTGATTGCCTCGGCCATGGTTTCCTCCACATCACATAAGAGCGGGCCATATCCCGATTCCGTATCCCCGCTCACCGGCAGGTCAACTGCCGCGCAGATTTGTGCGATCGCTGCCATATTGTCCTTGCGTGAAAGCGAATTGTCGTAATCGGCCAGACCCTTTGAAAAGGCAATGCCCGCACTGGTGGTTCCGATTGCTTTGAACCCTGTCTGAGCCAGCAGGATGGCTGAACCCGCATCCCATGCATTGGGCATCAAAAAGGCAGTTTCACCGCCATGCAGCGCCTGAAATTCTTTTGCTTTTTGTATCTGCGCGAGTTTCGTCATGCATCGGTTTCCTGTGGATACGATAAGATTGCCTTGACCTGATCAACAAAAAGAACATAACATGAACAGTAATATTTAGCAAACACCTTAAACCCATTGTGGATAAACAGGCTGGTTGCTAGAGCAGGTGATCGCAATCAGGTAGTGTAAGTACAAACAAGAGTGCGGGTTTGAAAATACAGGAAAGGCCAATAACATGGCGGGATCAGTAAACAAGGTAATTTTGGTTGGCAACCTGGGCGCAGATCCGGAAATGCGCAGCACCCAGGACGGCAGGCCTATCGCCAACTTGAGTATCGCCACCTCTGACAGCTGGCGCGATAAGGCGACTGGCGAGCGCCGCGAACGCACCGAATGGCATCGCGTGGTGATTTTCAATGAAGGTCTGTGCAGGATTGTCGAGCAATATCTGAAAAAGGGCTCCAAAGTCTATCTTGAAGGCGCGTTGCAGACCCGCAAATGGACGGATCAGTCCGGTCAGGACAAGTATTCAACTGAAGTGGTCCTGCAGGGCTTTAATTCAACTCTCACCATGCTGGATGGCCGCAGTGGTGGTCAGGGCGGCGGTGATCATGCCTCAGGCGGTAATTTTGGCCAGTCCAGCCCGATGTCACAACCGGATAAATCTTCTCAATCTGGCGGTGATTCACAAAATTTCTCCCAGGAACTTGATGACGAAGTGCCGTTTTAGGGGCACCATTTTTCAACACCATATCATCTGATGGGGTGTGATGGATATTGTTCAACTGTTGTTGTTATCAGCCGTTACCTTCGTTGCGGCCCTGGTGCAAGGAGCTGTGGGCATTGGTTTTGCGCTTTTTGTCACGCCGATTTTTCTAACGGTTTTTAACTCGGTAATCGCGGTTCAGGTGACTATTTTCATAACCCTGGTCACCGCCATTGCCGTTTTGCCGAAAATCTATCAACACTTTCCCAAACCTTTGTTGCTGCGCCTGATTATCGGCAATGCTGTTGGCGCCTTCATTGGCATTGAGATCTATCGCCTTGCAGATGTCACATCGCTCAAACTGGGTGCCGGCATCATCGTCACTGTTCTGGCACTTTATCTGCTGGCCACCGGCAAAGAGCGCGCGGGGCAGGGCAACGCCTCGCCGTCGGGACCGCTTGGTATTGACTTAGGCGTAGGGGTTGCCACCGGTATCATGACCACCACCCTTGGCATGACGGGCCCGGCTGCTGCTCTTTATTTGACTTACCTGCACACCACCAAACAGGCGACGCGCTCTGCCATCTTCGGTCTTTTCCTGTTTGGATATTCTTTCGGTCTTCTCGCCCAGGCTACGCTGGTGGGCATCGAAACATCCACCTGGATGTGGGCGATTGCCCTGGCACCGGCTGCTTACATCGGCACGCTGGTTGGCGACAGGGTATCGAACAGAATTGATCCCAAAACTTTCACAAAGCTTATATTGGCCGTGTTGATTGCCTCAGGCTCGATGGCAATAATTTCTGCTTTTTGAAACCATAGTCACCCACCTTGTGTCTTGACGGGTACGAAGGAAGGGGCACTCCGGTCATCATGACGCAAGGCAGCGATGAACGTCATGGTGTTCCAGTGACCGTGGGGGGCGAAGCCTCTTGGCCGTTTGCCTTTTCTGCCCCAACCGCGGAGCGGAGCCATGTTGGTTTTGATCCCGGTTTCATCAATGAAGACCTGCTTGCAAGGATCAGGCTGGGCCATTAAACTCTTCCAGCGCCGCCGTTGTCGCGCCACATCACGACGGCTTCATTCAAGGGCGAACAGCGTTTTTTTTGAAGCTGAGGTCTTCGCCGGTTAAGAAAGTACCACACTGCATTGTGCGAGATCGAGATGCCTCGTTCGCCCACCGAATCCTTCAGGTCATGTAGCGTCAGATGAGGGGGCTGTTTAATAGCTTGGATGATAAAATCACGATGAGGATCAAGCATATGCTTGCAGTGCCCGCCCATCTTGCCCGGCGCCATGCTGCCGGTCTTTCGATAGCGTTGATGGCATTTGGTCACCGAGGTTTTGCCCATGCAGAAACGCTCACCAACAACACTTGCGGGTTGACCTCCAGCCAGTGCCGCAATTGCGTGCTCCCTGAGATCGTTTGAATAAGGTTTTACCATGCATGCTGACCTCCTTGTCCCGGCATGCATCTTGAATCACAAATCAAAACGTGGGCCTTATGAGAAAAGAATTTCAAACTGAGACACTAACCAAGGGTGAGGAATGGGTCTTGATTGAAGCGTTTATCCAACGTTTACGAAACCTTCAATGTCCAACGCCATCTGTTTTCCCGAAAAACACTCTACCAGTTTCGCAATAAAGCGATGTCGTGTGGCAGAATGTGACGACTGCAGCATGATCACTGGAAAGAGGTTTGCATTGTGGAGCTTTCAGAAGTTAACTTGTCAATACCCTCACTCAGCAAATTTGTGTGCCTTTGAACTTTTAATGTGAAAATGCCTATCGAGCAAATTGAAGATGGCTTCAACAGAGAATATCGAATTTTATCGCGGTGTGAGCAGTGAGATTATTTCCTCGGCCCGCCGGTCCCAGCCGAAATTGCTTTCTGTATATATGCGCGCCTGGTCACCAACCTTTTGCAAATCTGTGGTGAAAAATGATGAAATTGCTTTGGCGCATGCATCGCTGTCGCCAGGGGTAAACAACTTGATCCAGGGCTGATCTGAAAATTCCCTGATCCCGGAAATATCTGACGCAACGATAGGTTTTGCCGCGGCTGCATAATCAAACAATTTCAACGCCGAAAGACCTATGCGCTCATTTCTGGAAACATGAAAGGGGGCAACAGCAATATCCGCAGCGCCCAAAACAATATTCGCCTGTTCAGGAGAGCGACTGCCAAGAAAATGAACGCGGGCTTCAACACCAACGCTACGCGCTTTATCACGCAAAGCTCCAGCACTGACGCCATCTCCCACAATGAGCAGTTCTATTTTATCCGCGTGCTCATCGCCGCTGTCCCCAAGCTGTTTCATCGCCTTAAGTACCACCTCTAAATCAATTGGCGGCCATAGGTTTCCGACAAATGCCAGATAGAATTTGGCTGGCGCAAGCGATAGCATCGAACGACAGGTGAGCTTATCCAATGGGTGGAAAACCTGCAAATTGGTAGCGTTGCCGATAGTTTTAATCTTATCGCTCTGAATCTGTTTTTCTTTTAAAATCTGGCCGAGACCGGGTGTCACCACGCGAATCCTATGTGCCAGTTTAGCTTCCATGGTTTGGAGGAATTCAAACAGTCGTGCAGGTAATTTACCATATCCCAGGGATACGACCTCGTCGAAAATCCAGCCATTAATCTCCAATACGACCGGGCGATAACCAACAAGCCTGGCACAAGCCATCAAGGGTAAACTAAGCGGTGAACTCCTCAGGTACAGGCGTTTTTTCTTTCTAAACCGCCACACAGCAGCCAATTGCGCCAGGGTGTTCAAACTGTTGGGCAATCGCCACCGGGTCGCGTTGGGGGTAAAATGGCACTGCACATCAACATCTGTAATCGACACCGCAAGTTCGCCAATAGGCCTCGGTGCCACCAGGGTAATTTTCACGCCCAGTTTGGCCAGCTCTTTTGAGACATTCAGAATATGAAGTGCCGGTGCATTATATATATCAAGCGCCACCGTTGCGAACACGACCAGTTCATTTGAATTATTTGGAAAAGGTGTTGCGTGTTTGCCAGCCATCCCGGTTTAAGCACTTTCCAAAATTCTGCACGGCCTATGATTGACCCAATGGTTTCTCATCGCGTTTTGCCTTTGTTGTGTCAAGCTTTGTTTGGCCTCAAACAGTGCGGCATGGAAATACGTTTGTTGCTTAGAACCCAGCGGTGAACCGTTTCGTAAGAAGCAAATATTCCCCTTTCCCCCAGGCGTTGGCGTAAGATACATATTGGGTCTTTTTTATGGAGATGAACCGGGTTGATACAATTTTTCAATTAACGGGTAGGAATTCTCAATATCTCGTATGTTTCCAATAATTTAACCTGCTCGCGCTCCCAACTCAATTCGAATGCCGCCTGCAAAGCAGCTTTTTTATGATTATCGATTTGCTGAACTGAAAGATTGCTAAAGGTTGTGGCCAGAACTTCCGGCCGGTTGGTGTCGTGGGTTATGCCAAGGTCATGCCGGGCAACGAGTTCATGCATTTCATTTCCCGGTCCAACAACAACCATCAGCCCGGACATAATATACTCAAACAGCTTGTTGGGCAGGCTTATTTCAAACTGAGCCGATATGGTATCGGCAAAAACAACACCGATATCAGCACTGTTCGAATGACTGAGCAACTGGTCGGCGCGAACTTTATCGTGAAATTCTATTCGCCCCGCCGCCAATCTGTCTGCCAATGCGGTAATTTCATCGAAATAATTCTTGTTTTCCGCCCACCCTGTTAATCGCAACCGATAGGCTTCGGGCCATAGAGGAACGCTTTTTATCAGATTACGCAATCCTCTCCCGGGGGTAAAAAAGCCATTAAACTGCACCAGAATATTGTCTTTTCTGGTTGGTCTGAAAGGTAACACTTTGTGGTGTGGTGTATTTCGAATGATAATTGGCGGCGCTTTCAAATTACAAGCTTCTTGTAACAATCTGCCACACCCATCACTGACAGTAATTACCGCATCTGCCAGTTTTGCATTTCGGTTTTCCAAGCTCGAAATATATACCGGGTAAACCTGTCGCCACAATGCCCGGTGCCCCAACTGCTCACGACCAAATTCATGACTGTCATAGACCAGACGTGCGCCCAGTTCAGATGCTGCGCGTGCAGCAGCCGGAAGAACCGGCCAGTCATGCGCATGTATAATATCAGGCTTTGCTTCACAAATCAGATGGTATATCCGCTGGTTTTCGGCTCTGGTCCAATACAGCTGATGAGATAGCCCGGGCACAAAACGGGCGGGAATTTGACAAAGTGCAGTGAGCAATTTCGCCTTTGTATCGAAATCACCTCTCACAATCCCGCAGCCATAACCCACAGGGATTACGTCGTATCCCTCTGCCTCCAATGTAGAAATTGTTTTTTGCAAACGAGGGTCTGTATCGATATTTGAGAGACTGACCTGACAGACACGGGGGTTCATTTTATTTCCTTGTCAATCAGTACAGACACTCGGATTATAAATTTCCAGCAGGAAGTTATCCCCGCCCTTTTTCGCAGTATTATCCTGAAAATCAATCGAAAAACGCGAATTTCAAAAGGATATATACCGCACAATGGATAATACAGCAAACTTGCAACTCCCTTATATCTTGGCCGCACAGGCGCAAAAGCATGTAACTCACAATGAAGCAGTCCGGATGCTTGATGCAATTGTCCAGCTCTCCGTTTTGGATCGTGACCTTGGTGTAGCGCCTGCTGCACCGGTTGACGGAGATCGTTATATTATAACGGCTGGCGCCAGCGGTGATTGGAGCGGCAAAGATAATAATATTGCTGCCTGGCAGGACGGTGCGTGGATGTTTTATGTGCCTCAGGAAGGCTGGCTGACCTGGGTGATGGACGAGGATGTTCTGCTGGTTTGGGATGGCGCTGTCTGGAACCTGGTTTCTTCGGGCAGCGGTTCGGTAAATCCAACACCCCTTGTTGGCATTAACGCCACCGCAGATACGAGCAATCGCCTGTCAGTTGCTTCTCCAGCGACATTGTTCAGTCACAGCGGCAATGGCCATCAGCTCAAAATTAACAAGAATGCCCTCGCAGATACGGCGAGTTCTCTTTATCAAACCGGCTTTTCCGGCCGCGCCGAAATGGGGCTGACCGGTGACGATGATTTTCACTTCAAGGTAAGTCCCGATGGTTCCGCCTGGAGCGAAGCCATTGTCATCAACAAAGATACCGGCGGAGTTACATTTCCAAACACAATCCTGGGAGGCGGCACCAACCCAAACATTCTTATTAATGGCGATGGCCAGATAAACCAGCGTGGTTTTGCCGGCGGCTCCTTGGCATCAGGTAATTTTGGTTTTGACCGCTGGTATGCTGAAGGTGGTGCGGCCAATGTCAGCATCTCGGGTCGGACATGGACATTGACAAGCGGCACACTCGCGCAGAAAGTCGAGCCGTTGTTGTGGGGATACGACAATCTTGCTTCCACCAGTATCACCATCAGTGTCGAGGATTTATCTGGAGGCAGCTTGAACGTAAATGTCGGCTCGGGCAGCGCAACCCTTAACTCAGGTTCCGGACAACGTTCGGTATCGATTACCACAGCGACGGGCGACACCGGCAATCTGGTGATTAGTCTCACCCCGTCTTCGGGTGTGGTGACTTTCAAGCGGATAAAAGCCGAAGTGGGTGCCAACGCAACGCCGTGGCAGGCCCGACCGTTTACTTCAGAAAAGTCGCTGGCAGAACGTTATTATGAGCGTATTACACTGTCTGTCAACGAACGCTTTGCCGTTGGCGTTGTCGCCAACACGAGTTCTGGACATTGCCGGTTTCCAATGCGGTTCCGTCAGGAAAAGCCAACCGGCAGTATAAACGTTGCGCTAAGTTCTACCTCACAATTCACAATCGATGGTGCCGGCTATCTTGATGTTGCGGATGGATTTAGCATTTTGGCGACGAGTGCGAGTGGCGCCTATGTGCAATTTGTTAATTTAGTTAATCAAAGTGCAGGATTTGTGGTCGGCGGGACCATGATTTTGGCCAACACGGCAGGGGCATGGATTGAGTTTGACGGTGAAATTTAACGGCTAAAGGTTTTTGCCTGACTGGGTTTGAGGCATGTTCTTGTAGAGATCAATCAGACGTTTTGCGTAAATCGACCAATTATCCTGCTTCAGAAATAATCGACAGGCTTTTCGTGCTCTGGCAATCTCTTTGTCACTTATTGCATTGACAGCTTCAGCTAGAATTTCGGGCGTCAGTTCTTCAGGAAAAAGCCAGCCAATTTTATTCTCTTTAACGGTTTTCGTCATCTCCACCAGCGGGCTGCATAGAATTGGCACTCCGGCATTGGGATACTCCCAGAGTTTGTTAGGCGAACAATAAAGATGGTTAAGACCGATATTTTCGTAAGGAATGACGCCAATCGTGCCTCCGGCGCTCCATTGTGCGAGTTCTTCGTGTGAGGCGGGCGGAAGGAAGATAACGGCGGGGGTTTTACGCGTTGCTTTTGTTGCTGCGAGAACTTCATCAGCTGACTTTTTGAGTGTCTTCTCCAAAGTGCCCCAGCCCATCATCACCAATGTCCAATCCGGTTGCAGCCATTGGGCTGCCTCAACCAGGGTAATCAGACCGCGCTTGGTCGCAAAGCCTCCCTGATATAGCAGTATTTTCTGCTTGAGCGGCAATTCCGCCGCCGCGTGCATCCGGCCGTCATAGACAAATGATTCTGCCCTAACAGTCGCATTCTTGATAATCACAGCCTTTGGAAGCCTGGGATAGTTTTCAGCGTAAAAGCTAGCGATACTGTCATTTATGGTGATGAAATCGTCAACATCGCCTTCATGTTTTCTGAGCATTTTTTTATAACGACGCTTCAGTCTTTCATTTCCCTGGGCAACTTCCTCGTAAATCTCATGAGCATCAAAAACCAGACGCGCCCCGGTCTGGCGCTTGGCGCGAACCCCGGCGGGAAGTGTCCCAAGGTCCTGGCAATGAATGACATCAGGTTTGGCCGCGATTGCACCGGCAACAAGTTCCCTCTGTATGGCTATTCGGTTAACCTGACCAAAAACGAGTGAACGCAGACTGGTCCATACGGATATAGGGCGTATTGAGACAACCTCTTTGCTATCGGATTTTGCCCGGTCCGAGACCAGTCGGCGGGCAAAATGAAAAATACTGCGACGGAGAAACCAAAAGCCCGAGAGAAAAAAAATGCCGAATCCTGCGATAAATGCACTGAGCAAAGACCATTCAAACAACCATGCGTATGCTGGATTTGAAAAGGACAATATGGCGGCATATACAATTAGGGCAGTCAAGATACCAAATATTGCGCCGCAAATTAAAACTCTTTCAACCCGTTGCAGGGTTCTTATGTACCGCCTGTGATCGCGGCGAAGTATTTGTGCACCGCTGGCGCGCAGAGTTTCAGGTCCCGGAGCATTATTGTCCAGTAACCCGATGACCGTGACATCGTGTCCGGCATCAGCCAGCGTGTCAGCCTCTTTGATAATCCGGATATCCCTGACAACTGAATTCATAGCCAAGATGCAGATACGAGCCATAGATTAAGTTTTCCAATACTTAAGGGTCATCGAAATAGCAAATTGCCTACAGCTTTTACATCTGGCTGGCAAAGTATTTTTTGAATAATAATGCAATGGCGTTGTAAATTACAGAGAACCATAAAACCATACAAGGATGAATTTTTTTGAACGGGTTTATGCCTGCGCCATGAGCACATCTATTATATTTTCAGCAGCAGCGCCATCACCATATTCGGGAATATCGCGGCGCGGTGCACAGTAGTCGGCATGTTGCCACAATCTGTTCCATCCGTGTTCGATGGTCTCGACCCATTCCGTCTCATCGCGCAACGTCACACAGGCCACCCGGTGAAAATAGGCTTCCTTCTGCAAACCGCCGGAATCCGTGAAGACCATCGCCGCCGAGGCCAGCAGACGATTGATGTCGAGATATCCGACAGGGTCTATCAAAGTCAGGTGTCTGGGGTGAATGTCATTTTTTGCCAGTGCTGCACGGGTGCGGGGGTGGACAGGGAAAATGACTGTCCGGTGTTTGGCTTCATTTTCCAGAAATTCAATCAATTGATGCAAACGCGTGCTGTCATCTGTATTCTCGGCCCGGTGCATTGTACAGACTGCATACTGTCCCGCTTCGAGTTCATGATCATTGAGGATTGTTGATTGTTTAAGCGCCATATCCCGTGCGAACAGTGTGGCATCGTGCATTACATCGCCAACATGGTGCACGCCTGTGGTTATGCCCTCACTAGCAAGGTTTTTGACTGAAACATGCGTCGGACAAAACAGCAGATCACTCATATGGTCGGCAGCAATGCGATTTACCTCCTCAGGCATTCTTCGGTTGAACGAGCGTAATCCAGCTTCCACATGAGCAACGGGAATATGCAGCTTGGCAGCTGCTAAAGCGCCAGCGAGGGTTGAATTGGTATCCCCGTAGATGAGTAGACGGTCGGGCTTTTGCTCAAGCAGAATTTGCTCTATCCCCTCCAGCATGCGCCCTGTCATAATGCCGTGCAGGCCACCATGAATATTAAGATTATAGCGCGGCTTGGGAATGGCGAGTTCATCGAAAAAGATATCTGACATGTTGGCATCGAAATGCTGGCCGGTGTGAACAATCAATTCCTCGATATCAGCACGACTGGCGATTGCCCGGCTGATGGCTGCGGCTTTGACAAACTGCGGCCTGGCACCGACAATTGTAACGATTTTCAACATCAATTCCTTATTAAGGCAAAAATAAATTTGAATGACGGTATTAACAGCAATAACTCTACAGCTGCAACCCCGCATATAGCGATATAGATGCCGAAATTACAATGACCTGGCAAGTTGCCGATAGCAATTTTACGTATCAATTTTACGGTTCCAGGGATATCAGGGCCGACGCAAAATTCCTGCGTGGACAGTACAATCCCAGGGGGAGGATAAAGTATAAGGAAATAACATAAACCTTGACGACAGCAAAGTATTCAGAATACACATTCCCAACGCAAACAGAACGCAGTAGCTGTTTTTCAAGAATGGATAAAACATAATATGCAAAGAGTGTTCTGCTATAGCCAATTACAGAAGTTTCCTGGAGGCATCATAGAGCCCCGCAGAACGTTACATGAGGCGTCCATTCCAAATTGCGAAGGTTGACCTATCCTGCAGGGACAACCCGCCCACAATCTCAATTCGAACAGATATGGCGCATGCAGGAAGTGTGCGAGTAGTTAAGCGAATATGTATCAGGCAATTTATCATTATCGGGATTTCATCCTCTACACCATCCGCCAGGAAAACAAAGCGTCCTTCGCCGGGACCGCTCTTGGCACCTTGTGGTCCTTTACGATCCCGATCATTCAGGTGGTTACCTATTATTTTCTGATGAATGTGGTTTTTGGCCGGCCAAGCGTCGCCGGGATCGACCCGTTTCTTATTATTGTTGTCGGTGTCATGCACTATATCGTCCTGTATCAGATTTTGGGCGGTGCGTGTAATTCGATTGTCTCCAGGAGTGATGTGCTGCTGCATCTGAAGATCGAACCAAGCGTCTTTATCGCGCTGGAATACTTTAAGAACCTGCGTAAGGGCCTGGAGTATCTTATAATCATCATCATTGCCTATGTTGTGTTTCAGGATAAATTCATTCCTCAGATACTGGCCTATCCGTTTTTGCTTCTGCTGCTTTACGGCAGCCTGTGGGGACCGTCTTTGTTGCTGGCTGTTGTAAATGTTCATGTCCGTGACGTTTCCTACCTGACCCGCACGCTGTTGAACATTTTCATGTATCTGAGCCCAACTATCTATCACTTTACATTTGTGCCGGAAAAATATTGGTACCTCTATTTTCTAAACCCTTTTGCCGGGGTATTCGCCTGGCTGCAATGGTCATTGCTGGGGTCACCGCAGCCGCCGGTCTGGGCTCTGGTCTGGTCGGTAGTATTCGCGTTGCTTGCCTACTTGATTGGGCATGCGGTCTATGTCCGTGCTCGCTCCGGCCTGACCAAGGTATTCTAGCAAAACACTCTTCAAGATGGACATGATTGGATAATCATATGACGCGCACCGGCCAGAGCGGCACTGAAACCACAGACGGCGATGTGATGGTGGAAATCAAAAACGTCTGTCTGCGCTTTCAGTTATCCTACGAAAAGGTCTGGACCCTTCGGGAATTCACCACCGATACCATGAAGTCCTTGCGCGGAAAAGACCCCAAGAAACAATTCGAAGCGCTTAGCGATGTAAACTTTACGGCGCGCCGGGGTGATGTCATCGGCATTATCGGCCCCAACGGTTGCGGCAAAACCACTCTGCTGCGCGTAGTCAGCGGTATCTTCCCGCCGGATGAAGGTGAAGTTTCAACCCATGGCCGCATCTCGTCTCTGCTGTCACTCAGCGCCGGGGTGAACCAGAATCTTGCCGGTTATGAAAACATCCGAATGAATGCCCTTCTTTTCGGTATGAGCAGGCAGGAAATCGACGAGAAAATTGACCAGATCTGTGCTTTTGCTGACATCGGGGAGTTTATCAATGTCCCCATGAAATATTACTCCAATGGCATGGTGAGCAGGCTCAATTTTGCAATCGTCCTGGCGCTTGATCCCGAGATTATTTTGATTGACGAGATATTCTCGGTCGGTGACCTGGCGTTCCAGGAGAAATCTCGCGGGGCCATTGATGCAATGCTTGAGCGGGCCAAATGCCAGCTCATTGTCACTCATTCTCTGGCGCTCGTGGAGCAACGCTGCAATCGCGCAATCATGCTTAGTGGTGGCCGAATCATCATGGACGGTCCTCCTGATGAAGTTGTCGCATTTTACCGTGACTGGTCGGCACGCCAGTAAGGATGTTTGCGGCATATGGTTTTTCTTGCGGAAATAGAGCATTTGCGATAAATGCGGTGTGCACAAAATAATTTCTGGCAGGTCGACAAGTAGGAGTCCGGCGTATCAATGCGTCCGGGGTAACATTTATTATGCATGTTATTTCGCCACAAGACGCGGATGTTCTGACACTTCAAAAAAAGGACGGAGCGTTTTATTTTTCGAAGGCCTTTTCTGCGATCTTGCATAAAAATGGCTTCATTGCCACAGACGGCACCAGCAAGACCGGCCCCGGCCTGGTAACGCGTGGGTTTGCTGCGCTTGAGGAACTGGAGTCCGACGGCTCTTATCTGTTTGAGGGGCCGTTTTCCGACGAGTTGATCGAACAGGCGGGTCTCGATGTCGAGATGATGGAATGTGAAGAGTGTTTTCTGGCTGATGAGCAGGGAGCAACTTTTTCAAAATTGTGCTATAAGACAATTACAACGCGAACTATCCCACCTTTCCGTTTCGGTTCGCGGGCAAATCCAACAATTGAACCTCATTATCCTGAGGATACCCGCTGGCGTCGCGAAACGATGCAGTTTCACGTTTTTAAAAATATAGAGGGTGCGGAGCCGATTTTGCACTGTGAGTTGCCGGACGGTACCAAACATATCGTTGGAATACGCAAGGCAAACCGGATTTTTATCGGAATTTCTCTTTTGGATGTTTTGGTTCAGCAACACGTCTGCCCACCGATATATGGCACCTCCTGGTACGGGTCAGAAAACTGTATTACCCCGTTCTATCCCGAAAAATGGCTGTTCGGTGTCCTTAGTCAATTGGCTTTCGAGACCGGAAAACCGTATCTTCGCGCCAATATCTGGCCAGCTGGCTATACGGCCTCCTTTTGCATACGCCATGATTTCGACCGGGTCATGGCTGCCGGGGACATGGAAGACCTGCTCGAGTTTTACGATCGAACGGGCGTCTGTGCCACGGTATTCTGGCGGATATGTCGCGCCGACGATCCCGAGCTTGATATTGTTCGCAACAGTCGCCACGAAGTAGCGCTGCACACAGAAGTGTCCGGGGAAAAGGCTTTCGACAAAAAGGAAATGGCATATTTTGCCAACAGACATAATCTTTCCATGAGAGGCTATTCAGCCCATGGCGGGCGCGGGGCGGCAGGCTATCTCGGACAGCGTCAGTTTGAATGGGCAATCCAGAATGGGATGGAATATGGTGAGCTGATTTCTGTTGAAGTGGGGTCACCGTTTCCGGGTATCCTGGTAAGTGATGATCTGCCTGAAGTAACGGATTTGTGGATACCGGGCACTCACTACTCAATTGACGTGGGAACCAAGCCGGAAGCCTATGATCTTGTCGGTCCGCGTGAATATGCCGATCGTCGGCGAGAAAACGGCGAACAGATTGTGATCATGAATCACCCCGATATTCATCTGCCCCAACTCAAGCAGTTCATCGAAGAGACTGATTTCACAGGTGTCTGGCGGGCGACTTTGCTGGAAGCCACCCGCTGGTGCCAGCAAAGGACAAGCCTTAGAGCCTCTTACACGCAGAATGGAGATTTGCTGGTCAAAAGCCCCGGCATTCTTGATCATGATGTGGAAATCCGGGTCGAAGGAGTGAATGGGGACAGCGAGCCAGTCCGGCTTGCTGCGGGCTTTTCAGAACAAATTATCAAGGTCGGCATATCAGCGGATACGCTACAGACGACATAATGAGGAGTATTTAACTATGAACGATCTGGTGGAAAAAGTAATTAAAGTGGGCAGGAATATGGTTGGCGACCGGCTTGCGGCAGGCGAAATGGCGGCCCTCACGAGCAATGCAACACCACTCATTGCCATTGTCTCGCGCAGCGCCTTGTCACTCGACAAAACCCGCAAAAGACCCCTGTTTCGCTCTTTGCTCGACAAGTGCGAATTTCGCGGTTTTCTGGAGACCGGTGGCAGTCCCCGCATGCCGGGCAATGAGGCGGAGATGGGCTCGATATATATGGCCAAGGGATCGGCTTTGTTTGACCATGTTATCCTTGATGAAAGTATCCGGCTGACCTTTTCTGCCTGGTCAAGGGCATTTTACGCGCATCTTTTTCAACTGGTGCGACCGGGCGGAACGTTAATCCTGCCGCTCTGGCATGGCGCTGCCGAGCGCACATTCGGGCGCTGGACCAAAGACCAGATGGGAAGTTTTTTCAACACCAGGGTCACTGCGCTTAAGAACACCGATTTTGTGCAGATCGAGCGCGGTGAGCACTTGCCGAATCCCTCCCCATCAGTGGCCGGCTGGTTCATGGACAACGCTGCGGAAATATTGCTGCAGCAGGTTCTGATTTCCAGTGTTGAGGATGATATCAGAACGGATTTCGAGGCTATATTTGCCTTGGGCGATGCTACCGCTCTCGAGGGAAAGGGAGTTTCCGGTTATCGTCCCCGTCTGGACGATTTTACCAAGCAACATTGTTATTTCCTCGGCGGTATTTCATACAAGCACCCCCTGTTGAGCCATATCATCCACGAGCAGGTGGAAACCAAAGAGCCATTGCGCATCATAGACATGGGTGGCGGGTACGGGTTGTTGGCAGCGGAGCTGGCGCTCGATCCAACTCTTGAAATCAAGGAAGCGGTGTGCGCGGATATATCCAACGTCAACGGTATGCTGGCCGCAAGGCTCTATGCCGATATGGCCGAGCATCTGGCCGGACGGTTGCGGTTCATCTGTAAGCCTGCTCAGGAATTGGAGTTTGACGGGCAATATGATGTGGTGAGCTATGTAGGCTCCCTGCTTTATGTGCCTAAGGAATTACTGGAAGAAGTCGTGGAGCGGGCCTGGCAGGCCGTGGCGCCGGGTGGTGTTTTGGTCGTGCACGAAAACATCAAACACAAAAGCTTCAAGGCCGATTTCGACATCATGTTTACAGTTGGAGAGTTGGATGGCCTACTCGAAAAATATGGTGACATCACCCGCTATGCCTCGCAATACACACAGATGCTCACCAAAGCCCAGACCGGTGAAAAAACCGTGTTTCGAGTGGTAAAGAAATCGGTGTGAAACCGCGTGTGCAGCATTTTGGTGACGTAATACCAGCACAAACGGTGAACAACGCAACCCCTGGCGACATACCTTATTGTGGAAATATTGGTGTATCTGTCGTATTGCCTGAAGTCCGCACCGCCCGAACCGGCCTGTTGGTAATGATCCATGGCCTGGGTTCGGATTGGGATGAACATGACGATACGGCCAGGGACTGGGCGGATCGCTTCGATCTTATATGCATTCAGGTGCGCGACCGTCATGCCGGTCCACGTGGCTTGGAAATCCCTGTGGATCTGGGTAAATATCAGACAATCGACGTGTTGCGCGCCTGCCAGTGGGCGGTGCGCCGGTTCGCCCCCGATTTGCGGCGGATTTTTATCTGGGGCGGATCCGGAGGAGGACATATGGGGTTGATGGCGACGATCATGGCTCCAAATCTGTTTGCCGGTGCGGTGATTTGCGCACCCTTCACCCATCCCACATTTCCAGGTGATATCCCGGAAGAGTGGCAGGATGGATGGATTCGGCGATGCATTCCCGACGGGCCGGTTCCGCAATGTGAGATACTGGTGCGCAGTCCACTTGAACTGCACCAGCACATTCGAACACCGATTGTTCTAATACATGGCGACAAAGATAATGTTGTGAGCTGTGAACACAGCCGCCGGCTGGCCAATAAACTGTTTGGAACGCCCGGCAAGTTTCTATATGTAGAGCTTGAAGGAGCCGATCACGATTTTTTCGGCGGGCGCAGTGGATGCGATTCGCGTAAGGTTGCCTCTGAGACCCTGGCAGGTGACATGCTGAATGGCAAGGCAGACGAGAATGGCCGGTTTCCAGTTAGTGAGGTGCTTGCCTGCGGATGGTGTTGCGAACTTCAGGATGATGAGTGGCTCTACCTAAGACTGGAGCCGTCAATCCAATGATGGGGGTGCATAACATCAAAATCAGGGGTAATGCATCAAGGACCGAATAATTGTGAGTGAGTAAATGTCAAATCAGTTTGTGCAAAAACTACGATCTAATTTCGACCATGACATACGTCAGGCAATTCTCGATCAATGCAGCATCTTCACGATTCGATTGAAGAGGTTCGGATTTTTGATGAAGAAATTGTGCTGTCTTTAAGCAGGCCTTTGACGAGCCGGGAAGTGCAGCGGCTTAAGGTCGATTTTGACGGGCTGATAGAAAGGACCGTCAAATCCTTTGCAAAAGTTCGAGTGCGTACTCTATATGATCATACAAAAGACCCGGCTTACAATCATGATCCCATGCCACTGTTGCGAGATTCACGCCAGGCGGTGGAGGCATGCCGCGGTACGTTTATGCTGCGGGGTGATTTGTTGAATGTGGTGCAACAACTTGATAAGTTCTTTCGCAACTACGCCCTCGAACTGGGGGCTGAGGAGCAATTTTATCCGGTGACCGTGCCGGTGAGCAGTATGATTGACAACGGTTATCTGTCCAATTTTCCACATCATGCTTTAATTGCCGGACGCGTCCATAGTGATCTTGAAATGCTGACGGAAGTGGCACACAAAAAAGCGGGAGCGGCGCTGCCTGCTGGCAGTATAGGTAATCACGATCAAATGCTGGCGCCAACCGTTTGCTATCATTGCTTCGAAGCAATGCGGGGGCAGCATATAGATTTAACAGGGAGCCTGTTCACCGCAACCAATCAATGTCACCGCCATGAAGGTGCAGTGACGACCGGCCTCGCCCGTCTTCAGACCTTCACGATGCGGGAAGTCATTTTCTTTGGCACTCCCGACAGTGTCGTTGAAAAACAAATGATGATCCTAAACGACAGCCGGGATGTGTTCGAAAGTTGGGGGCTTTCCTTCAAGATCATGACTGCTACGGACCCGTTTTTCGCCGTTGGCAGCGAAAATAAACGGGCCTTTCAGGCGTTGCAGGCATTGAAATATGAATTGCGTATCGATATGCCGTTCAACAATTCAAGTTTGGCTGTAGCCTCGTTCAACAATCACAAGAATACGCTCGTCAAACCTTATGGCATATCGGGGGCGCAGGAGCGATTGGCTTCCGGTTGCGTCGGTTGGGGTTTCGAGCGCATTGCCTATGGCATGTTCGCGCAGTTCGGCCCGGATATCGCCGACTGGCCAGCTCCCCTGCGCGGCGTTCTTGAAATTGATGCCTGAGTAACCTTGCCCTATCATCGCAAATATTTCGGGAACTTAATATGACTATTAAAAGACGCTTTTTACTCACCTGCCACGACCGGAGCGGATCCAATCTTCTCAGAGGCATGATCAATCAGCATCCAGATATTTATGTCATACCTCCGTTGCCGATTTTTGAGATAATTTATTATTATGTTTCTGCCTATGGTGATTTAAGTGACGACGACAATTGGGCGTGTCTTTTGAAAGACATTGCCGCTCTTGTTGAAGTCAACCACTATCCTCTGCCTCACACCGTCAGTTACCAGGAAATCGTAGATCGCGCGGTCGCGGCACCGCGCACGTTAGGCAGTGCTGTTCAGACTGTGTTCGATCTTATTGGCGAAAAAAGTGGATGTGAAATTATTGGCCTGAAGTTCAGTGCCTATCACGAACAGATTGATGATTTCATCAGAGAAACCAATTTTGATGCCGTGATTTTTCAATATCGCGATCCACGCGATGTTGCACTTTCTGCCTATAAGGCCGGAGTTGATTTGCGGACGCCGGAAGAATTCATACGGCACTGGCTCGAATGGCATCAAGCTGTTCGTAGAATCATGAACAAACACCAACTTCCTGTTCTGGAACACAAATATGAGGAACTGCTTGCCGAGCCCACCCAGGTAATGGACCAAATATGGGAATTTTTTGATGTTGCAGAATGCAATAACGCGCTTGACTTCTTCAAGGGCGATGAGCAGAAACAGGCAGCGACAACAAGCTATATGTGGCAAAATGTTTCCCGTCCGCTGCAAAGCGACAATAAGGACAAGTTTTACAAAGAATGGGGACCCTTTAGGACCTGGTCCCTGGAGCGTAGTATAGGCAGGAATGGCTTGAGTGAATTTGGCTACTCTCCCGCTGCACTGCGGAAGTTCCATGCACGTTCCTGGTTTTCCGCACCCGTAAAGCGAAAACGTACACAAGGCGACAAGGAATTTGTACGCCGTCAAGGAGAATTGGCTGAAAAAATCAAACAGCGCTATTTAGAAGCCAAGCAGTCCAAAACCAGTTAATCTGTTTGACCGGTCAAACAGAACAGGTCATTCGAGGATATTGATATGAAAGACATTATAAGAAATCCATTTGCCGGCCTGTTTCAAAAAGCCTCATCATCAAAGGTCCATGCGACGGTGAATGAAAGTACCGATTCGGATGCTGGTGAGGTGCTCGACCAAAAGCTGGTAGAGACATTTTGCAGTGTTTTCGGCGCGCAATATCGCAATCAACTCACGCCTGAGACAGATATGGATGCGATTGAAGAATGGGACTCTGAAAGCTTTCTGAATCTGGTTTTCGCACTTGAGGATGCTTTTGGATTGACTTTCACCGATACGGAAGCCGCACAGATGTTTCAGCTGGGTCATATCGAACGAATAGTGCGCAATGCGCAGCTTGATCTTCCCCATGACGATGTGTCGCATGCGTGTTGTCAACTCAAACTTCTCAACATGGCACCGGACGATCAGATGAATATGGTTTTGTTGTCCGGCAGCTCGACACGGGAAGGGTTTTTGGAACCGGCAATGAGCCGGGCGATATTGCAGCAAAAAACCGGGCGCGATAATGTCGGTTGGTTCAACATGAGTGTAAGCGGGCTGGTTGCCGCTGAAACGCTTCAGCTTATTGAAGCTATCAAAATCTTGAATAACGGGATTCTGGTTATCGGTTTTTCACCGATTATTCTAGCAGGTTGCGGCGAGGCTGAATACTGGCGGGCAGTAAAACATCAGCGCTTTCCCTTCGCCGCAGCTAAAATGGATAAAATCCTTTCCGACAATGGTTACAAAGTGGGATCGGAAGATATACAACCGTCGATGTCCGTCGATCTATGGGCAGAACGTTACCTCAAAGGGCGCAGCCTTGAAGAGTTGCAATATGAGCCTTATCTTTATCCCACACTGGCACCATGGGATCGTGATAAATACCAGGACGAGAAATCAATCTTACAGTTCTACAACAATGCCATACTCAACTTTGAACAGAGTATAAAAATCAATAAAATTCTATTTCGAACCATGGCTGAATATTGCCGATCAAAAAATATTCCGGTTGTTCTGATCAATCTCACCCTGCATTCGGAAATGCTGACATATTTGGAGCGTTTGGGAGGCATTGTGGAAAAATCCAACCTGTTTGTTGATGAGCTTAGGCGCGACTATGGTATGCCATTTGTCGATTCAGTAAAGGCAGCGGGGATTACAGACGATGATTTTCGCGATCCGGCTCATATCTACAGAAAACGCGATATTTATACCGAAGCCTCAATTGACGGTGTCCTGTCGGCAGCGTCCCCCTTATGATGGAGCCGAATGAGGAGGGGGAAGGATTGTTCTTCGGCGTCGGGACCGGCCGTTGCGGGACAATGACGCTTGTCAATCTTCTGAATTCCGAAGCCGATGTCACAGCCCTCCATGAAGGCAAATTCAGGCACGGTGAGACGGCGGGGCAACAGCTCCTTCCTTTTCTGACCCTGCAGAACTTTCACGCTTACTGCCACCCGAGTGAAGCTGGAAAGATCATTGCCGACAGGCGCGGCGACATGCCGTCCCTGCGCAAGCAAAGAGGCGTGCGGTTATACGGTGATGTCGCCTATAATTATGCCCCATTTGTCGCTTCTCTCGCCGATCTGTTTCCTGCGGCATATATCATCCATATTTTTCGTGATGGACGCGATTTTGTCCGATCCGCCTATACGGCTGAAATCCCCGATCCGACACCGGTGGGATGGTTGGACCCGAATAGACCCATAAGTAAGCTTGAACGATACATTGCACTGGGGCGTTTACGCCCGTGTGAGGATGACCCGCTTGCTGCGGATTGGAACAGAATGACGCCGGTTGCCAGGAATGCCTGGCTGTGGGCCGAGACCAACCGCATAATTCTGGATGGGCTAGAACGCTGGCCCTCCGACAAAATCATACAAATCCGTTTTGAGGACTTTTTCAAGGACCCTAAGATCTCGTATCTTCAGCTTCGCCAACGGATGGGCCTGACGAAACAATTTCATTCGTCACAGATTGATCATCTGCTGTCACGCAATATAAATGCGCGTCTGCAAACAGTTCTGCCACGATGGTCGGAATGGAAGAAAGATGTGAACGAGGATTTTAATCGTTATGCCGGTGACATGATGTATCGCCTGGGTTATATTTGACCCCGATCAACTGTCTAATCTACCAGAACCCGTCCGAATCCCGCCTGAAATTGCAGCGTTTGCTCTTTCCATTGGTTGTCTTCGCCCTGTTGACGCACCTCGACAACAACATCTGCGAGAGTGTGAGTGCTGAGGAGGTGAATAGCGTTCACGTTTTCACACGATACCTGAACCGTAATATTTCCAACCGAGTATAAAGCTTTAACCCGCTCCACGGCCTGCACGACAGGTACGGCCCAGACTTTTTCGAGGTTTTCACGTTCCAGCACTTCATCCAGAATGTCTTGATTGCAATCAGGGTGCGAACCGATAATCACCAGTCCGCCGCTGGCAATTTGTTGCCTGAAACTGGCAAGCCTTTGGTCAAAGTAATTCACTGTCGTTTCTTTGGTTGAGCCTTCCAGTGGGTAATGCAGAGGTGTCAGCCAAATGTCAGTGATATTGCCACCCAGCCAGCCGGGACGCGGCAAAGGAAAAGATGAAAGCATCGCCTCGCCATAGAGCGCCTGAGAGGCTTCCAGTCCTTCAATCGTATGACCTCCACACCAATATTCAGAATCTGCCGCTGAATGCGCTGTCGCCCCCATGTTCCGAGCGGCCTTCTCGCTATGGTGGCGTGCATGATGTGCCCGCTCCTGATTCCACCCCTTCAGCAAGCCCGTCGTTTTGTCGTTATGCTCGGCTTTTTCCAGAAAATACCAGGAACCACAACCTGCATTAAACCACTCTTTCTGGATTCTGATGATGTTGGCTACTGCTTTCGAACTCATTGCCCGATCAACATCATAGCGGATTGAAATCGCCCAGTCATAACCGGCAGGCCACGGTTTGATGCGAATTGCCGGTAATCCATTGCGGTTAAGTGCATCTGCAAACAATTCTCGCCATACCGCCTCCAGTGCCTGACAGGGGCGGTGATAATTCCAATGAGAATAGGCATGGAAAGTCACCTCCGGTAGGAAGTGAATCACAAAATGCCGCCCAAGGGGATCCCTTCAATTCTATTTGAACGCCCGATGCTCTAGTCCAACGCTTCGCTTGAGCGCCACTTTATGCGCGCGCCAGCTGTATTATGCCATCGGCGATATATTGTACGGCGAGAGCTGCAAGAATGACGCCGAGGAGCCGCGAGAGCACGATACGGCCTGTTTCTCCGATCAGTTTTTCTATTCGCCCTGACAGGATAAACACCGCAGTACAAATCAGCAGCAGTATTGCGATTATGCCTATAAGTGTGCCCAGAACAATCCAGTCTTCGTTACCCTTGGCGGCAATCAGCATTGTAGCCGTAATCGCGCCGGGGCCGGCCATCAGCGGTATGGCCAGCGGGAAGGCTGCAACATCATTGACGTGTTTGTCTGATACGG
>CAZVAZ010000019.1:22789-24947 GCA_964625235.1 uncultured Hyphomicrobiales bacterium | reverse complement strand
GGCGGCTCAGTTTGGGCAAACTGCGCACGGAGGAAAATGTTCTGTGGAGTTTTGCCCCTCATGACATTTCAATGATACTTGCGCTTGCCGGACAGGAGCCTGACAGGGTTCAGGGCAGTGCCGGAAATTTTCTGCAAGATCATATCAGTGATTTTGCCAGCATTCATATGGGTTTTCCAAATGGCATCAAGGCCCATGTCAATGTGTCGTGGTTAAACCCCTTCAAGGAACAGCGGCTGGTTGTTGTCGGTGATAAAGCCATGGCGGAGTTTGATGATTGTGCGCCGTGGGGTGAGAAGCTTAGGCTTTACCGCCATCGTGCTGAAATTGTTGATGGCGTGCCATTGGTGGATAAAGCCGAGCCGGAATGTGTGGAAATTGACGCGTTTGAACCGCTGCTCAACGAGTGCAGATATTTTCTGGATTTTGCCGGAAATAATCAAACACCGTTTACTGATGGCACCGAAGCAATTGCGGTGCTTAAGGTTTTGCGGGCCGGTGATGTTGCAACACAAGGGGAATGACATTGGCTTTTGAAAACGCGACAATCCATGAAAGCGCTTATGTGGATGACGGCTGTGAAATTGGCGAAGGCACGAAAATCTGGCATTTTTGCCATATTATTTCCGGAACGAAAATTGGCAAAAACTGCTCGCTGGGCCAAAACGTGATGGCGGGGCCGCTGGTTTTAATCGGCGATAATTGCAAAATTCAAAATAACGTCAGCATCTATAAGGGCGTTACCCTGGAAGATGGTGTGTTTTGCGGGCCGTCGTGTGTTTTTACCAATGTTGTCACCCCGCGCGCTGAATATGAGCGCAAGGATGAATTTTCCGAAACTCTGGTCAAGCGTGGTGCCACCATTGGCGCAAATGCGACAATTGTCTGTGGCCATACACTTGGCGAATACTGTACGATAGGTGCCGGTGCCGTGGTTACCAAAGATGTACCGGCGCATGCATTGATGGTGGGGGTTCCAGCGGTTCGTATTGGCTGGGTGAGCAGGGCCGGGGATGTTTTGGGAAATGATCTCAAGTGCCCGCGTTCAGGAGAAAAATATAAAGAAACAGATACAGGTCTGGTGCTTTTATAAAGTGGTTTCAACTACACAAGAATAAAGGTTTATGGAAATTTCCCCAAATATTGCGTTTATTGATCTGGCTGCCCAGCAGGATTATCTCAAGGCCAAAATTGATGCAGGTATTGCCAAAGTGCTCAAACATGGCCGCTATATCATGGGGCCGGAAGTAGCCGAGCTTGAAGAAAAGCTTTCGCAATTTACAGCGATAGCCGAGACCGTCAGCTGTTCCAATGGCACTGATGCAATCACCCTGCCATTGATGGCCTATGGCTTTGGCCCGGGCGATGCCATTTTTGCCCCGAGTTTTACGTTCGCTGCAACAGCTGAAGTTATTGCACTGCGCGGTGCAACGCCTGTGTTTGTCGATGTTGACCCTCAGACCTACAATATCGACCCGGAGCATTTGAAGGCGACGATTGCGCAGGTTAAGGCAGAAGGCACATTGTCACCCAAAGCAATCATTGCCGTTGATCTGTTTGGGCAGATTGCAGATTACCCGGCTTTGCGGGAAATTGCCGATAGCGAAGGCCTGAAACTGATTTCTGATGCAGCCCAGGGCCTTGGTTCCACGTTAAATGGTGAACATGCAGGCAAGTGGGCCGATGTTGTCACCGCCAGCTTTTTTCCGGCCAAACCGCTTGGCTGTTATGGCGACGGGGGTGCGGTGTTGACCAATGACGAAGAACTTGCCGATATTATGCGCTCGTTAAGAGTGCACGGAAAAGGTTCGGACAAATATGATAATGTCCGCGTTGGCGTCAATGCCCGTCTTGATACGATACAGGCGGCAATATTGCTGGAAAAACTTGCTGTTTTCCCCGAGGAAATTATCAAACGAAACCGTATAGCTGACAGATATGCCAAAGGCCTGGCAGGTGTGGTTGGCGTGCCGGTGGTTATGGAAGGTGCTGTGTCCACATGGGCGCAATATACGGTGGTTTCAGAGCAGCGCGATGCCATTATGGCCTCTCTCAAGGACATGAATGTGCCATCAGTGATTTATTATGCCAAACCTCTGCACCAGCAAACTGCATATAAACATTATCCCGTTGGCGGTGATCAATTGCCGGTAACCGA
>CAZVAZ010000019.1:0-22689 GCA_964625235.1 uncultured Hyphomicrobiales bacterium | reverse complement strand
AGCAAACTGCATATAAACATTATCCCGTTGGCGGTGATCAATTGCCGGTAACCGAGCGTCTGGCTGGCCAGGTGTTTTCTTTGCCGATGCACCCTTATCTGGGCGATAATGTGCAGGAGTATATTATTTCAAGTGTAAAAAGCGCTGCTGATGCAGCGGGTGTCTGAAATCTTGAGGAAAGCAATTTCATGAGTTCTACCATTTCTGAGTGTTTCATAAAAAAAATGGACAACAAGGAAGCGGTGATTGCGGTCATCGGCCTTGGTTACGTTGGTCTGCCGTTGATCATGGGCTATCATTCCTGTGGCTACAGGGTTTTGGGTGTGGATATAGACGAGGGTAAAATATCCTCTCTCAGTCAGGGCAAAAGTTATATCGGCCATATTGAAGATGCCGAAATCCAGAAAATACTGGATGCCGGGCGCTTTGAACTGACGACTGAGTTTTCCAGAGTGTCAGATGCAGATGCTATTCTGATTTGCGTGCCGACGCCGCTAACCAAACATCGCGAGCCTGATATTTCTTTTGTTAAAGATACAACAATTGCGATTGCACCGCATGTACGTGCCGGTCAGATTATCGTGCTTGAATCGACAACGTATCCCGGTACAACCCGGGAAGTTATGCAACCGCTGCTGGAGCAGGGTAGTGGGCTGAAAGCGGGGGATGATTTCATTGTCGCCTATTCGCCTGAGCGTGAAGATCCCGGCAATCCCAACTTCGATACCACAAATATTTCCAAGGTCGTTGGCGCCAGCAGTCCAGAAGGTCTGGAAATGATCACCAGCCTGTATACACCACTGGTGCCAAATGTTGTTCAGGTCTCCAGTGCGGAAACCGCCGAAGCCGTCAAATTGACCGAGAACATTTTCAGGGCCGTGAACATTGCCCTGGTCAATGAACTCAAGCTGATTTATTCGGAAATGGATATTGATGTCTGGGAGGTGATTGATGCGGCTGCCACCAAGCCATTTGGCTTTATGCCGTTTTATCCCGGCCCCGGTCTTGGCGGACATTGTATTCCGATTGACCCGTTTTATCTGGCCTGGAAGGCGCGTGAAAACGGTCGTCACACGAGATTTATCGAGCTTGCCGGTGAGATAAATGAAAATATGCCAAAACATGTCATCTCCAGTCTGGCGGTCGCTCTCAGCAGTCGTTTCAAAAAAGCGCTGAACGGGGCCAAGATTCTGGTTGTGGGAGTGGCGTATAAGGAAAATGTCGATGACATGCGCGAAAGCCCGTCGCTTGAGTTGATGGAGTTGCTGATTGAACACGGCTCTCACGTTGATTATTTTGATCCCTATATTCCGGTAATTCCGCCGACACGCGAACATGCTGAATTTGCCGGAATGAAGTCAATCGAGTGGACAATGGAAAATATTGCCGAATATGATGCAGCAATCATTGCCACCAAACACTCCAGTATTGATTGGGAAGAAATGACCAGGCATTCTCAACTGGTGATTGACACCCGTAATGCCGGTAAGAATTTTTCTGCAGAACTGAAAGAAAAAATTGTAAAAGCTTAAAATCGCTACCAACCCCGGGGAGGTCAGAATTATGGATACCAAAGCAGCCGTAGCTTTTAAGGCGGGTGAGCCTTTAAGCATCGAAACCGTCCAGCTCGAAGGCCCGCGCGCCGGTGAGGTTCTGGTGGAGATGAAGGCGACGGGCATTTGCCACACGGATGAATTTACCCGCTCAGGCGATGACCCTGAGGGTATTTTTCCCGCGATTTTAGGCCATGAGGGTGCGGGCATTGTGGTTGAGATCGGCGCTGATGTAACGTCACTGCAAAAGGGTGACCATGTTATTCCGCTCTATACGCCGGAATGCCGCTGTTGCGATTATTGCACCTCGGGCCGGACCAATTTGTGTCAGGCCATCCGGGAGACGCAAGGCCAGGGGCTGATGCCCGATGGTACCTCGCGGTTTTCCATCAATGGCGAGAAAATATATCATTATATGGGGTGTTCGACCTTTTCGAATTATTCGGTATTGCCGGAAATAGCTTTGGCGAAAATCCGGAAAGATGCACCCTTTGACAAGGTCTGCTACATCGGCTGCGGCGTTACCACCGGTATTGGTGCGGTTATCAATACAGCTAAAGTGAAACCGGGCGATAATGTCATTATTTTCGGCCTTGGCGGTATCGGCCTCAATGTGGTTCAGGGCGCGAGGATGGTGGGCGCGGACATGATTGTCGGCGTTGACCTCAACGACGACCGCAAAGCGCTGGGTGAAAAATTCGGCATGACGCATTTCGTCAATCCCAAAGAAGTTGAGGGCGATCTGGTAGCTTATCTGGTTGATTTGACCAAAGGTGGTGCGGATCATTCGTTTGAGTGTATCGGCAATACCACCACCATGCGTCAGGCGCTGGAATGCTGCCACAAGGGTTGGGGCGAAAGCACCATCATTGGCGTTGCCGGAGCGGGTCAGGAAATCTCGACAAGACCGTTTCAACTGGTAACTGGCCGGGTATGGCGCGGCACTGCATTTGGCGGTGCCAAAGGCCGCACGGACGTGCCGAAAATTGTCGACTGGTACATGGAGGGTAAAATCAACATCGATGATCTGATTACCCACACCATGCCGCTGGAAGACATCAACAAGGCGTTTGATCTGATGCATGCAGGTACCAGTATTCGCTCTGTCGTGGAATTTTAAAATATGGCGCTGACCATTGTAAGCGAGCAAAAGTCTTTTGGCGGTGTGCAGGGTGTCTACAGGCATGACGCCGAGCAGACATCGTGCGAAATGGAATTCAGTGTCTTCATGCCGCCGCAGGCTCAACAGGAGCCAGTGCCGGTTTTATATTATCTTTCCGGTCTCACCTGTACCCAGGAAAATGTCACCACGAAGGCCGGGTTTCAGGCTTACGCCGCCGAACACGGGCTGGCGGTGGTGTGTCCCGATACCAGCCCACGCGGTGCGGGGATTGCCGGTGAGGATGAGGATTATGATTTTGGCACCGGGGCCGGGTTTTATGTGGATGCAACGCAAGCACCGTGGGCTGCCAACTATCGCATGTACTCTTATGTGACCGCCGAGTTGCCCGCTGTTATCGCTGAAGGTTTTGCCATTGATACATCGCGTGCAGGAATTTTCGGCCATTCGATGGGAGGTCACGGAGCGCTCACCATCGCCTTAAAAAATCCCGACACATTTCAATCCGTCTCGGCCTTCGCCCCGATTGTGACACCGATGCAGTGCCCCTGGGGTGAAAAAGCGTTTGCAGGCTACCTTGGACCGGATCGCAGCTCATGGCAGGCGTATGATGCTACTGAGCTTGTCAAATCGGGAAAGACCATCGATGGCAACATTTTGATTGATCAGGGAACCGCCGACCCTTTCCTTGACGAGCAACTCAAGCCGCACCTGTTTGAACAGGCCTGTAAGCAAGCTGGGCAATCTGTCGAGGTCCGCATGCAGGACGGCTACGATCATAGCTATTACCTGATGGCCAGCTTCATGAAAGATCACATCCGCCATCATGCACAGGCTTTGAAGGCTTAAGCATTAACCACTGCATTGAGTTTCAGCACCATGGCACATGCCTGGGCGGCTTCTTTGCCTTTGGTAACGAAATGATCAAAGAAGAACTTCTGGCGCTCTTTGCTTTCGTCAAACTGCTGCGGTGTCAGCACAACGGACAGGATTGGCACATCGGTCTCCAGTTGCACCTGCATCATGGCTGATACTACTGCGGTTGCGACAAATTGATGGGCATAAATGCCACCGTCAACAACCAGAGCTGCGGCCACAATCACATCATATCGCTGAGTTTTGGCCAGTCGCTTTGCCAGTAGTGGAATTTCATAAGCGCCGGGAACATCGATGATTTCAATATGGTCTTCGGAAATTCCGTGAGATTTCATTTCGTTCGAAAATCCGATTCGTGCCTGATCAACAATTTCCAGATGCCAGTTGGCGCGGATAAGGGCGATTTTTCCTGCTGACAGTGGCGCAGGACTAACATTCGCGAGGGTAGGGGGATTGTGGTTCATATGGTGCACCCTTGTGGTTGGCTCAGGGTGCCTGGAAATTAAAACTGCAACCGTGCATATCCAAGCACAATTTCATCTTCAAATTCCATTCTCTTCCATCCGGACTTTGACCGTCGGCTCCGGAATTCAACCGGATCTGCTTGACCCTGCTCAACTTTAAGCAGGCGCTCGCGGGCTTATGTGATTTACATTTACCGCCGGTGGGGAGTTTCACCCCGCCCTGAGAATATTTCAATAATTTCTGATTAAGCAATTTTGACAACGAGTTCAAGTTTAAAGTTAAAACCATTTTTTGGTGATCAGCGCTTTAGGGTCTGTTGAGTATCATGCATAGGGGGTATGATGATGTTATCTGGCATTTGTTGCCGTTACTCTGTTATAATTTTCCACGTGGGCATAAGATGCCACATTATCAGGAATGCAGCCTATGTTCGGATTTTTTAAAAACTATCACCTGAGCGACCAGGTATTGGTTGATGTGGTGGATTATCTGCAGGCGTTTCCTGATGAGCGCAATGTTTTCCGCGATGCAGCTGCATTAAGTATGGGAATTACCATGCGCATGATTTCGCGCTGGCCCGAGGCGCGCGAGCCCTTAACTCTGGTGCTGGCGGATATTCGCTATCGCCTGCATCCTGATGGTGCGCGGTTGTTGTCTCAGCAATTTTCAAATAGTGCCAGAAAAGCCAGAGGCAGCGGGCGTAAAACCTTGATGTATGGCTATGGTTTAACCGCATGCTGGCTGATCACCTCGGCGCAGATGAGTGAAAAACAAACCGGTGAACTTGCCGAGGAACTGGAACGTTATGACCAGTTCTTATGCAAATTGTTTCTTGGCCATGAGGATTTGCTCTGTGATGAACGCCTGCTTGAATTGCACGAAAAGTTTTTTGTATTAACGCCCGGAGCACCACACCCGAAAGACGAGCTAAAGAGCCGCGCGGATAATATGCGCATGGGAGGCTAATGTTTCCGGGTCAGCCATCTCGCCCGCATGGGGCCTCAGGCTAACTCCAATTTTGCGCGGGACGATGTGAAAATGCAGGTGAAAAACCGTCTGCCCCGCAGCTTCGCCGTTAAACTGCTGTATCAAAAACCCGTCAGCCCCCATGGTTTCGACAATTTTTGGCGCGAGCTTTTGTATTGTCGCCATGCAGTTGGCGATAACTTGCGCGCTGGCATCAATCAGTCCGGTAGCGTTGGCCTTGGGGATCACCAGCGTGTGGCCGTCGCTGCGTGGCATGACATCGAGAAAGGCGTAGGTGGTGTCATCTTCATAAATCCTGTGGCTGGGAATATCTCCCTGCAAAATTTTGGCGAAAATATTATTGTTGTCGTACATGGGTTTTCAGTCCTGTTTTCGGAAGGGAACATGTTTGGCAAGTTCCTTCATTTCCAGATTTACATAATCCATTTCGTGGTCGAGATAGTCCGCCACCGCTCGGCGCAGGGACGGCTCGGCAATGTAGTGAGCAGAATAGGTCAAGGTGGGTTCATACCCTCGGGCAATCTTGTGCGGCCCCTGAGCGCCAGCCTCAACTGCGCCTAACCCGTGTTCGATGGCAAAATCAATAGCCTGATAATAACATGCCTCGAAATGCAGAAAAGGGTGGTGTTCGATGGCTCCCCAGTGGCGGCCATAGAGCGTGTCTGAACCAATAAAGTTGAGTGCCCCGGCGATTGTTTCATTGTCTCGCTGGCAGAAAACCAAAAGGATATTGTCCTTCATGGTTTCGCCAATACGGGAATAAAACTCACGCGTCAGGTAGGGCTGCCCCCATTTGCGGTTGCCGGTATCAATGTAAAACCGGTAAAAAATGTCCCAGTGATGTTCGCGGATATCGCTGCCGGTGAGCCACTCAATCGAGATGCCGCTGGAATGTGCCTGGGCCCGCTCCTTGCGGATCATTTTGCGCTTGCGTGAATTAAGCTGGCTTAAAAATTGATCAAAACTATCATAGCCTTTGTTTTTCCAATGATATTGCTGATCGGTTCTTTGCAAAAACCCCAGCTTTCCCAGATGTTCCCATTCGCTTTTGGTGAGGAAGGTCAGATGGTGGGACGATGCACCATTACGCCGGGAAAGTTCGATTGCCGCGCTGGCCAGCAGTTTTTCCTGTTCAACAAGTGCTGGTCCGGGCTTTGCCAGCAATCGCCTGCCGGTTACCGGGGTGAAGGGTATGGATGTTTGCAATTTGGGATAATATTCCCCACCGGCACGATAAAACGCATCGGCCCAGCCGTGATCAAACACATACTCCCCTTGCGAATGATTTTTCAGATAGCACGGCATAAGCGCTGCAATGTCGCCCTGGTGGTTTTCCAGTACCAGATGCTGGGCGAGCCATCCGGTTTCAGCCACAGCGGAACCGCTGGCTTCCAATGCGTGAAGGAAATTGTAGGAAACAAAGGGGTTGTAGTCGCAACCGACCGGATTGGCGCAAGCATCCCATTGTGCCCGTCCAATGTCTTCTATCGAGCTTTCCACCCGAACAACAGCTTGTTCCTTTTCACCCATGCGATCATTTGTAAAGCAGGTTGAGATATTGAGGCAAGCGCTCGTTGCTAAATTTTCCGCAAGGCCGGATTGTCGGGCACAAAACCTTCAAAAATCATCTGGTCGGCCCAGCGTTTTACCGTGCGTCTGTCCTGTTCGCTGCGTACAGTCCAGCTTAGTAATGGTTTCCTCAGCAATGTGCGGGCAACCCATGGGGCAGGTGCAGGCAGGGCCTTGACGTGATAGGCGATAAAATCGGCGTCTGCTTCGAAGCAATAGAGCAGATGGCGTCTGTTAAAGCGCTCTTTTTCGCTTAAGTGAGCCCAGGCGGGAATATCGGCAAATCGCCCGGCAACCAATCCGCGAACAAGCGCTGGTGCCAGGGTTTTAAGAGTGATGATCGAATGGGGGTTAAAGGACATGACGCAGGCGGGACCATTGTAAGTGCTTAACACTTCCGCCACGCGGCTTTCCAGCGGACCGACATCGCCGCGCGGGCTTTTTATTTCGATCACCAAGGGCACGACGCCGCGCACCAGTTGCAAAAGATCGCTTAAAGTCCACATTCTGTCTTTGGTTTCTTTGAAATTGACCCGTTTGAGCTGTTTGGCCGTGCGATCTAAGACTTTGCCTTTTGAGGTTGTCAGGCGGTCCAGCGTTGCGTCGTGAAACACCATGGCTTCGCCGTCTTTTGAAACCTGTAAATCGACTTCAATGGCAAAGCCGTAGCTGATCGCTGCTTTTACAGCGCTTGGAGTGTTTTCCATGACACCGGCACTTGCATCATGCAGTCCGCGGTGAGCAACGGGGCGCTGTGTTAACCAGTCAAGATCAGACATAATTTTACACCAATGATTATAACCAACCCGCCGCAATCTGGCGTTGATGGGCAACGGTGGCATTGCGCATTAAAATCCCCACGGTTACCGGGCCGACACCGCCGGGAACCGGGGTGATCCAGCTGGCGATTTCGATGACCGCATCGGTATCCACATCGCCAACAATACGCACCGAGCCATCGGCCATGACTTTCTGGTTAATACCGATGTCAATGACGGCGGCACCGGGTTTTACCATGTTAGCTCCGAGAAAATGCGGGATGCCGACGGCGACAATGACTACATCGGCGCGGCGCGAATGCATGGCGACCGAACGGGTTTTGTGATGACAGATGGTTACTGTGGCACCTTCTGCCATCAGCAGAAATGCCGCCGGTTTGCCGACAATTTCAGAATGTCCAATCATCACCACTTCGAGACCCTGCAAATCCAGCCCGGTCTGTTTGATTAACTCGACCGAAGCTGCTGCTGTGCACGGAGCCAGGGCGACATCGCTATAGACGATATTGCCAATAGATGCCGGGTTCATGCCTTCAACATCTTTTAGCGGGTGGACGGCTGATTGCAGGGAGCGGATATTGATGTGGTCCGGCACCGGTCGTTGCAATATAACCCCGGTGATACCGGCATCATCATTCATCTGCTGAATGCGGTTTTTGGCATCGTCGGCTGAAATATCGGGCGGCCAGACAATCTGCTCAAAAGGGATATTAGCCCTGGCTGCCGCACGTTTCTGGTTGCGAACATAGATGGCGACTTCAGCAATATCACCAAAGCTGATTGAAACCAGTTTACCGATTGGCGTGGTTGCAGCCGCATCAGCAACAAACTCAGCCACCTCACTAAGAATGCGCGCCTGCACTTTTCGGCCATCAATCAGGCGATTGTCAATGACTGGAAAATTCATTTCTTATTGAACTCAGGAAATTTCAAAAATGGCATCAACTTCCACCGAGACATTAACCGGCAGGCTGCCGGCGCCCATGGCAAAGCGGGCGTGTCGGCCCTTGTCGCCAAAGACTTCAACCATCAGGTCAGACGTGCCATTGATGACGGTGGGGTGGTTTTCAAAGCCCGGTACGGCATTGACAAAACCGCCGAGCTTGACGCAGCGGACCACACGGTCGAGATCGCCATCGCAGGCTGATTTCAACTGTGCCAGAATATTCAATCCACAAACCCGGGCAGCTTTCTGGGCTTCTTCGATGGAGACCGTATCTCCGACAATACCCTGATACATGAGATTTCCATCAGGCCCGAAGGTTACCTGACCGGAAATAAAAACCAGATTTCCGGTAATCACGTAGCCGACATAATTGGCCACGGGGATTGCTGGTTCTGAAAGCGTTATGTTGAGTTCTTTTAGCCGATCATCGATTTTGCCCATGAGGGTCTCCTTGGTTGAATTGGTGAATCAGGCAGGCGTTACGAGGTCGCCTGGTGTTAGGTTGTTGAAAAAAGCATCAAGATTGTCGACTGCACGAAACCCCATGGCTTCGCGCGTTTCCAGTGTGGCACTGCCAAGGTGGGGCAATAAAAAGGCATTGTCCAGAGACCGATAGCGCGGGTCAATGTTTGGCTCGCCCGTGAACACATCAAGACCGGCAGCAGCGAGCTTGCCGTTTTGCAATGCTTCTATCAGGGCCTCATCATCAATGATGTCACCACGCGCCGAGTTAACCACCACGGCACCATCAGGCAGCAAGGCGATATTTTCGCGGTTCAGCAGTTTGTGAGTTTCAGGCGTTGAGGCACAATTGATTGACAGGAATTGCGATTGCGCCAGCAGGCTTTCAACGGTTGGGTGAAAAATTGCACCTTTTTCGAGTTCTTCAGGAAGCCGGGTGCGCTTGCTGTAATGGATTTCCATTTTAAATGCGCGCGCGCGTGTCGCCACTGCCTGACCGATGCGCCCCATGCCTAAAATTCCCAGCCGTTTACCGCTGACTTCAATGCCAAGCGGGCCGGTCGGTGCCCACGCACCCCATGTGTCGGTTCGCACCATCTTGTCGCCCCAGTAGGCGCCGCGCGCTGCACCGAGCAGCAGCAACAGCGCGATATCGGCTGTAGCGTCAGTGAGAACATCGGGGGTGTTGGTGACAGTCAGCCCGGCTGCGGCGGCAGCGTTAATATCAATGTGATCATAGCCTACCGAAAAGGTTGCCATGATTTTGATTGTCTCGGGAAGCCGGGCAATGAAATCGCCTGTGCATTTTTCTGTCGGCGTTACCAGCAGGGCATCGGCACCTTGTGCGCGCTCGAGCAATTGATCGCCGGTGAATATTGTGTCATCGGCGTTGAGGCTAACATCATAGTCTGCCATCAGACGTTGTTCGACGGTCTGGGGTAATTTACGCGATACGGTGAGCTTTGGTTTTGATTCAATCACTGTGGTTGCCTTATTCTTGTACTAATTAAATTACAATGTTGCGGTCATTCCGAAAGGATGAAATTGTGGGCGGGCCGCAGGTGCGCGGACTTCAACTAATTTTTTGAGGCGTTTATCATGAGATCAACTCGCGTGGCCAGCTATTTTAAAGGTTTTCCTGTTTTTGCTGCATCTTTTTTGAGTGTTGTAACTGTTTCACCTGTGGTAAATGCTGCTGTGGACGGGCAAAAAACAGCACTTGTTCCCCATCGGGCTACTTATATTCTCACTTTAAGCGATGCCAGTGGCCGCAGTGGCATCGTCGCCATTAAAGGCCGTATGGCCTATGAAATTACCGGTGCCGATTGCGATGGTTATACCACCAACTTGCGCATCGTCACACAGTTTACCGACAATGATGCGAAGATAAGCGTCACCGATGTGCGCACGTCAGCGTGGGAATCAGGTGACGGCTCGGTTTTTCGTTTTTCCTCCAGTCATTTCCTCAATAAAACCAAAACCCAGACAACCCAGGGCACCGCCAAAGCGGGCATTGATGGCAAGCAGGGCACTTATGTTTTGGATAAACCGGTAAAGAAAAAATCAAAGATGCCCCTCAACTCGCTGTTTCCAACCATTCATCTGGTGAAGATGATTGATCGGGCAAAGCGTGGAGAAAAGGTTTTTGAAGCCCCGCTGTTTGATGGCGGCGACGGTGGCAAAGTCTATCAGACCACCTCGTTTATCGGTCGCGAAAAAGCGCCGGGAACCAACAAGCTTAAAGGCAAGGTTGATGACAAGGCCCGAAAAATCGTCGAAGGCCTGAAATCATGGCCGGTCAACATCAGCTATTTCGAAGGCAAAACCGGTGGCGAAGAAACCCCGGTATTCGAATTCTCCTTCGACCTGTTCGAAAACGGCATCGCCAGCAAAATATTCATCGACTACGGCGATTTTTCCATGAAGGGCAAGCTGAATTCGCTGGAGATCCTTGACGACTCCGGGTGCTGAGTGTGCCTGATTACATTTTCCTGCACCAGAACTGATACATGGCTCTGAATGTATTGGGGTGCTCGCGTTCAAATTCGTGCCATTTTTCGAGAGAGATTAGCGCGCTCCTGTCCGGGTTGGCTTGCTTGAATTCCCCCAGGGTGGCCTGGCTGTGCATTTCAAAACCCAGGAACTCAAGGTTGAGGGTCTTTAATGCCTGCTTTATCTGCGGCAACGTAAAACGATGTTCCTGGACATGGAAAATCAGGTCCCGGCAATCACTCAGACTGAAAAAATCCCTGCTTCTGCTTAATCTCGCCATTTGAATATTGCCGTCTTCGGCCATGGCTATGATGTCCTGGCGGCATTGGCGAATTTCTTCAGGCGAGGCACCATAGGCCTTTTCAGCAATCAGTGAACGCGCCTGCACTATGTCCTGACGGGCGAATTCGCTGTACAAGGCGATTTTCATCAGCCCATTGCTGCGCAACAGGTCTGTCAGCACCTGCCAGCCGGCCAGCGGGTCGCCAAGATGGTGGAGGACACCGGAGCATTCGATAAGGTCAAACTGGCGTTCGATAGTTGCCAGTTCCATAATGTCGCCTTGCGCGAATTCTATATTGGTGAGGCCCAGTTCTGCGGTTTTTCGTGCGGCATAGGAAAGGCTGCTCAGGCTTAAATCAACGGCGAGAACCTTCGCGTTGGAAAACCGCGAATTGGTGTTGACAACGTGCTGGCCCGTACCGCAACCCGCTATCAGGATTTCCGGTTGTTGAGGAGATGTGTAGCCTTCCAGATCAAATTGAAGCGGCGGTGCCTGCAGGATCGATCCAATGGCCCGGCCTTTGTCTTTTACATCTGTTTTTATCCAGCGCGGGTATGGGTTTTCCTCATATTGTTCACGAACCGATTGAGACACCGTATCCTGGATTGAAGTGAGGCAGGGAATTTGAGAACGTCGAAGATGTTCGTCGAGTGGCTCGCGTATCTGCCGTTCAATCACCGGTTTTATGTCACCTGACCACTTGAGATTGGCCAGGGTTTGTGCCCAGGCGTAACGGTACAATGGTCTGTAGGCACCCAGCGCAGCAATGAGGCAGGGCGGCACATTGTGTTCATCGTTGACCAATGCCGAAACCTGTTGCTCAAGTTCTTCAACAAGAATTTTTTCTTCGCCGGTTTCAAGGAAAACATACTCATTGGTAAAACACTGCTGCGCCAGAGCCATTGTAAACGGCAGGCCTTTTTCTTCGGATTTTCCCGCCACAGCTTCGACAATCATGGCGTGCCGCAGGCGTATCAACATGCGCTCGATTTCCAGATCATACAACGGACATAGCGCCATGATGCTGAGCAAAAGAGGCATCCTGGACAGCTTTTCTGCCAGTTCAACGTAGATAACCGGTTTGCTGGATGTACCTGAACTGGCAGTTTCAACAACTTGAGGGAAATCTTTGTAGCAGCGAATTGCACTTATAAATGGCCGCACAATATTGGCAGGACGCACTGTTGATTTCTCAAGCAATTGTTTCAGGACGGGCCAGAGACTATCATCAACAGTACTAAAAATTATGGTTTCCAGTGAGGTTGCCAGACCGGCCCAAAGAATTTCATTTTCTGGACTGAGGGTAACGGCGCGCTGGTAATATCTGAAAGCTTCTTCACGTTTACCCAGATCTTTGAGGGCATTGCCAAGATTGGCGCAGGCCAACGCATATTCAGGCTCAATTGCCAGCGCTTTTTGAAAACTGGCCACGGCCTCATCCAGTTTTCTCAAACCATGAAAGGCGTTACCGAGATTGTTGTGGGCCTCGGCATAATCGGGTTGGAAGCCAAGTGCCTGTTGATAGCTTGCTACAGCGTTTTCCAGTCGACCCAGGTTCTGGAAGGCCGTGCCAAGGTTATTGCATGCTTCGGCATAGTCGGGTTTGATGGCGAGGGCCTTGCCATAGCATGCGACGGCATCTTCCAACTGTCCCAGCTCTTGCAATGTATTGCCAAGATTGTTGTGTGCCTCAACAAAACCGGGTTGGAGGGAGATGGCTTTTTGATGGTTTGAAACTGCGTCATCAAATTTCCCCAGGTCTTTGAGGACATTGCCAAGATTACTGTGCGCCATGGCGTAATCGGGCTGGATGGTCAGGGCTTTGTTGAAACTTTCCTCAGCCTCATTCAATCTGCCGAGGTCGTGGAGCGTATTGCCGAGATTGTTACACGCCATGGCGTAGGCAGGCCTGAGGTCAAGAGCTTTAAGATAGCTGTCCTCGGCCTCAGCCAGCGCGCCGAGGCTGTGGAGCGTATTACCGAGGTTGTTATGGGCTTCGGCGTAATCGGGATTGAGTACGATGGCTTTGCCGTAACTTGCCACAGCCTCGTTGAGCCGGCCCAGGCTTTGAAGGGCATTGCCGAGGTTATTATGCGCCTTGGTATAATCGGGCTGAAGGGCAAGCGCTCTGGTGATAAGATCAACGGAAATAGCACTTTTGCCAACCTGAAAAGCAATCACTCCCAGCAGGTGCAGGGCCACGGGCTGATCGGGGTCGGTTTGTAATATCTGTTTATAAATGCCTTCAGCTTCAGAAAACCTCCCGGCATTCTGGTGCTGCACGGCAAGGTCAATAACGGATTGAAAGGATGTCTCTGACGATTGTAAAGATTTCGATTTCTTCGCTGCCTGCTGCGCCAGTTTGTGCTGACGACGTTTTTCGGCTCTGTTCATGAAAACTCAGTCCTGATCCCGGGTGCGAATCAATACTATACAACGGTCCGCCCTTTTTCGATGTTTGATTTACCGGTCGCCTGGCTTAAATCCGATACCTTTTTCGATGCTGGTGGTGCCGAACCTGCCCCTGATTGTGTCCATGGCATGTTCAACGTCGGCGCGTTTGTTGAGGTCATGGTCGAACAGGCTGGCCTGATCGGCTTGCGCGTTGGGCTCTAACTGTGAAAAGCCGATGCCGATGAGGCGAAAGGCAGTGCCGTCGGTTTCGGGCCTCAGCAGGGCTTTTGCGGCGTCGAACAGGCGGTCGGCCAACTGGGT
This sequence comes from uncultured Hyphomicrobiales bacterium, assembly GCA_964625235.1. GTDB lineage: Bacteria > Pseudomonadota > Alphaproteobacteria > Rhizobiales > JAJFHR01 > JAJFHR01. The sequence continues at coordinate 8,942 of CAZVAZ010000019.1, read as the reverse complement.
TGGTTGATCGAGGGTGCGGCTGCGGGTGCGGGATTTGAAGTCTGTGGTTTTTAGTTTCAGGGTGGCGCAGCGTCCGGCAATGTTCTTGGCCTTGGCGCGGGCGGAGACTTTTTCGCACAATTGCCATAAGATGCGCTCAAGTTCGGCTGCGTCATGTATGTCGGTGTTGAAGGTGGTTTCGGCGCTAACGCTTTTTATGGTGCTGCCGGGTTTTATCTGGCGGTTGTCTTGCGCGCGGGCAAGTTCATACAATCGCTTTCCCATAACACCATAGTTTTTCATCAAGCTGGCCTGATCATGAGCCAGAAGATCAGCAATGGTTGTAATGTTGCGGGATTTGAGTTTGCGTTTGAGGGCTGTACCGACGCCCCAGATGATGGAGACGTTCTGGCGTTTGAGGAAGGATTGGGCTTCGTGTTTGCCGATGATGGAAAACCCCAGCGGTTTGTCCAGATCAGAGGCGATTTTTGCCAGAAATTTATTGTGGGAGAGACCGATGGAAACGGTGATGCCGATTTCTTTTTCAATGCGTGTGGCCAATTGCGCCAGAATTCGCGATGGCGGGTGTTTGTGCAGGCGTTCGGTGCCGCTGAGATCAAGGAAGGCTTCATCAATCGAAACCGATTCAACAAAAGGTGTGAGGCTCAGCATCATCTGCTTTACCTCAGCCCCGACGTTTGAATATTTCTTCATGTCCGGCCGGATTACAACGGCTTTCGGGCAGGCCTTGAGGGCCTTGAACATGGGCATGGCTGAGTGCACGCCATGGATGCGGGCCACATAACACGCGGTTGCGACAACGCCGCGTTTGCCGCCGCCGATGATTACCGGAACGTCTTTCAGTTCGGGATTATCGCGTTTTTCTATTGCTGCGTAAAAGGCGTCACAATCAATGTGGGCTATCGTCAGGTCGTTAATTTCGCGGTGGCGCAACAGGCGCGGACTACCGCAGTGCAGGCAGCGTTTAGCCTTGCCTGCATCACTCAGGCAGTCCCGGCAAAAACCGGGGATAAATTCATCACCGGACATAGGGTTTCCTTGCTGACTGGTCATATTACACAGACTTGCCGGTCAGGGCCATAAATGTGCGGCACCACGCACGCCGCTGGCATCGCCAAAGTGCGGTTTCAATATACGCGGCTTGAAGTGATCGGCGAAAATATAGGGCTGCATGATACCGGGCAGTTGTTCGTAAATCATATTGATGTTGGATAATCCACCGCCGAGGATGATGGCGTCGGGATCAATAATATTGACCATCTGGGCGAGGCTGCGGGCCAGTCGCGATAAGAAGCGGTTGAAGGTGTCCAGGGCTGGCTTGTGCCCGTCCTGTGCCTGGTCGGCAATGTCTTTTGCCTCGAGATTTTCATGGGCGTTGCGAAGATGATCCACCGACATGCCGGTGCCGGAAATCCAGCACTCGATGCAGTCGTTTTTTCCACACCAGCACTCAACCGCGCCGAGTTCTTCACGGGTTGGCCACGGCAGGGGATTGTGCCCCCATTCGCCGCCGATGGCGTGGGGGCCGGTAATCAGCTTTTTGTCAAACACCAGCCCACCACCACAGCCGGTTCCCAATATTACGCCAAAAACCATACGATGTTCGCGACCGGCACCATCAAGGGCTTCGGACAGAGCAAAGCAATTGGCGTCGTTTTCCATTTTGACCTTGCGAGCAAGTGCCGTTGACAGATCATCAAGCAGGGGGCGGCCATTGAGCCAGGTTGAATTGGCATTTTGTATCAGATTGGTGGCGGGTGAGATTGATCCGGGTGTGCCGATGCCAACCGAGGCTTTCCGGGGCAGGCCGCATTCCAGCTCAAAGATTGTTTCCTGAAGGGTTCGGATGGTTTTTTGGTAATCATCACGTGGCGAAGCGATGTGTTTTTCAGTAATTACTTCACCATTGGATTTGAGCAGTATAGCGGCAATCTTGGTGCCGCCCACGTCAATGCCAATTTTGTGTCGATCTGCCATCAGTCTGAATTTGCCCGCTGGCGAATGCTGTTTTCAATGAAGGTGCTGGTTTGCCCCCAGTCTTTTGCCTGCAAAGCAGCTTGGGGCATATCAGGCATGACTTTGCGGAAGCGCTCATCCTGCATAAAATGAATAAGAATTGTTTCAGGCGCAGTTGCTGCAACTGATTCAATGTTGGCGGGGCTGTCATCCAGAAAGAATGTTGGTCGGCCGCCGTATTGATTGATGCGGGAAACCGCATGGCCCTTGGCGCCGCTGTTAATGACGATTGGGTAGTCAAACCCTTCCGCACACAGGTTTTGTTTTCGCTGCTCAAGATAGGTGCGTGGAAGATTGGTGAGCAAGACAATATCGCAGGTTTCGGCCAGTGATTGCAACACCTGACGGGCACCATCGATGGGTTTGAGAGAATGGGCGTAACCGTCGAAAAAACCAAACAGCAATTCACCGACACGGTCTTTTGATACCGGTTCATTGGTGTCTGAATGGCGAATGTTTCCGGTTAAGGCAAAGCTCGCCGGATCGAGCCAGCATTTCTGTTGGGCCAGGTGGTGTTCGAGGCCGCCAAGAAAATGAAAGATTACCTCGTCAACGTCGCAAATGATGATGGGCCGTGTATCGCCAAGTGCCAGGGCATCAATTTCAGAGGAGGTGAGGGGGTCGAAAGCATTCATACTCAATAACCGGTCGAGCCTTTCAGAGTTGGGTGTGGTCATTGAAAGTCTCCGCTTATGCCACCGGCAAGCGCGCGGCGTGCTGTGGCGGGCAGGGCCGGGGAGAGGTTGTATTCCTCGGCAAACATATAGACCAGAGTTTCATCCTGTAACAGATAGTCAAGTATTCCCGCCAGAAAAACCGGATCGCCTGCATTGTTTTTGAGCGCCGCCGGGTCCATTCCTGACAGTGACATAAATCGTTCCAGGCGGGATTCATTGGCGACGAGAAAATTGAGGACATTGAGAGCTATGGTTTCAGCTTCATTCTGTTTCACGGTTTAAACCCTGTTGACGGCATCGGCAGAAGACTTTCAAGGATAATTTAAGAGAATTCGTCGGTTTTAAATTAAGCAGATGGTTACCTAATTTGTGCTAAACAATAACAGATTCTATGTGCCTGGGGTAAGTGGTTAGCAGGCAAGTGTTCCTGAAACACGTAAAGGGTTGGCCTGATGGTAAAGAAAATACTCATCGTTGAAGATAATGAACTCAACTTGAAACTGTTCAATGATGTTTTGGAAGCCCACGGCTATGAAACCCTGGAAACCCGCGAAGGACTGAAAGCCATTGATCTTGCCCGAGCACATAATCCTGATCTGATTTTGATGGATATTCAGCTGCCGGAAGTTTCCGGGCTGGAAGTCACCAAGTGGCTGAAAGAGGATGATGAGTTGCGTAAAATACCGGTTATCGCCGTTACCGCATTCGCCATGAAGGGGGATGAGGAAAAAATACGTGATGGCGGCTGCGAAGCCTATATATCCAAACCCATTTCGGTATCTCATTTTATCGAAACAATAGACCAGATTTTGGGAGAAACCCGATGACTGCGCGTATTCTGGTGGTTGATGATATTCTGGCCAATGTCAAATTACTCGAAGCCAAGTTAACGGCGGAATATTTCGATGTGCTGACCGCCATGAGTGGCACGGAGGCGCTTGAAATTGTTCAGCGCTCTTTGCCTGATATTGTTCTGCTTGATGTGATGATGCCGGGCATGGACGGGTTTGAAACCTGTCGCCGGATTAAATCCAACCCGGCAACCCGGCATATCCCCGTGGTCATGATCACGGCACTGGATCAGCCCAGCGACAGGGTTCAGGGGCTGGAAGCGGGAGCGGAAGATTTCTTGACCAAGCCGGTCAATGATGTGGCCCTGCTGGCCCGGGTCAAAAGCCTGGTGCGCCTGAAGATGGTCACCGATGAGTTGCGCATGCGTGCTGCCACGTCAGAGCGCATGGGGCTGGTGGAACAGGAAGACCTCGTCGAAGAAACATTGAAGGCTCCGGGGCTAATTCTGCTGGTGGAGGATCAGCAGAGTTCCGCCGAGCGGATTGTTGAAACCCTTGAAGAATTTCACAAAATTGAGGTGATTTCTGATCCTCAGGAGGCTTTGATCAAAATCCCGGAGATGGATTGCGAATTGCTGATTGTCAGTCTCAGCTTAAATAATTTTGATGGCTTGCGCCTGTGTTCACACCTGCGCTCAATCGAGCGTACGCGCGATCTGTCCATTCTTGTACTGGTTGAGGCCGATGATAACACCAGATTGCTGCGCGGACTGGATATTGGCGTAAACGATTATCTGATGCGCCCGGTCGATCGCAATGAATTACTGGTGCGGGTGCGTTCTCAGATCAAAAGACGGCGGTATACTGAGCAACTGCGTGACAGTGTTGAACAAAGCATGGAACTGGCGATTACCGATTCTTTAACCGGCCTTTACAATCGTCGCTATATGGAAGGCCATATTGCAACGCTGGTTACCAAGGCAGCCAACCGCGGCAAGGAAATTTCCCTGATTATTCTCGATATTGACCACTTCAAGGCTGTGAACGACACCTATGGCCATGATATTGGTGACGAGGTGTTGAAGGAGTTTTCGAAGAGAATTCTCGCGAATATTCGCGGAATTGATCTGGCCTGTCGTTTTGGCGGTGAGGAGTTTGTTCTGGTTATGCCCGATACGGATTTATCTTTCGCTTTTATGGTGGGCGAGAGGATACGTCAGTGCATTGCAGCGACCAAATTTAGTGTCAGCATCGACAGCGGCAGTGTCGATCTTACCTGCAGTGTCGGTGTGGCATGCCTGGAACAACTCGATGATACGCCGAATTCAATTCTCAAACGCGCTGACCAGGCACTTTACCGTGCCAAAAATGACGGACGAAACCGTGTGGTAGCGGAAGCTGCATAGAAAATCCACGATTCTAATTTAACCTTTGATCGCAGCTGTTAAGGTTAACCCTTTACGAACAAAAATCAATTTCCGTTAAACTGTACATGAATGCTTTGCCTTTCGCGACCGATGCGCCTAAATAGGATTATCAATTGTCGGGTCAAGGTTTGACAGGAAGTTGCATCAGATACCTGATTGAATTGTGAGGCCATGCTCTGCAAATTCAATTATACCGGTGTTTAATTCCCATCAGATACCTATCCCTTCGAACACCCTACGGGTTTACTCAGGTCCGCCGCATCTCCTGAGTCCGTGGGGTTACGGTCGGCCTGTGGGCGGTAGGAGTGGCCTCCTCGTGTACCGCAATCCCAGGTCGACCACCCTTTTTTCCAGATAAGGTTGTATAGGCTCAAGTGTAGCCGCTGGTGGCTTTGACTTCGAGAAAGTCTTCCAGACCCCAGGTGCCGCCTTCGCGCCCGTTGCCGGATTGCTTGTAGCCACCAAAAGGGCTGCCACCGGGGCGTGTGGCACCGTTAATCGACACCATTCCGGCGCGCAGGCGCTTTGATACCCGTTTGGCGCGTTCTTCGCTGCCGCTCTGGACATAGGCGGACAGGCCGTAGGGGGTATCATTGGCTATTTTTATGGCGTCGTCTTCACTGTCGAACGGGATCATTACCAGTACCGGGCCAAACACTTCCTCGCGGGCGATGGTCATGTCATTGCTGACATCGGCAAAAATAGTGGGGCGGACGAAATAGCCCTTGTCGAAACCCTCAGGCCGTCCGGTGCCGCCCAGCACCAGTTTTGCACCCTCATCAATGCCCTTCTGGATCAGGCCCTGTACTTTTTCAAAATGTACATCTGAAACCAGCGGGCCGATATGACGCCCTTCGTCAGAAGGATTGCCAACTTCGACCTTTTCTCCCACTTCAACGGCTGTTTTTACGGCATCGTCATAGATGGGGCGCTGCACCAGCATGCGGGTGGGGGCATTGCACGACTGGCCGGTATTGTTGAAACAATGCAGAACACCGGCTTTGACGACCTTGGTAATGTCAGCATCATCAAAGATAATGTTGGGAGATTTGCCGCCAAGTTCCAGTGTCACACGCTTGACGGTTTCAGCTGCGGCTTTGGCAACGGCAACACCAGCGCGGGTTGAACCGGTAAAGGACATCATATCAATGTCGCGGTGAGACGACATCGCTTCACCAACAGATAGGCCATCGCCGTTTACAAGGTTGAAAACACCGGGAGGAAAGCCCGCCTCGTCTATCATTTCAGCAAACAACAGGGCCGACATGGGTGCGATCTCGCTTGGCTTGAGAACGACAGTGCAGCCGACGGCAAGTGCTGGTATCACCTTGAGCGTTACCTGGTTCATGGGCCAGTTCCACGGGGTGATCAATCCGCAAACGCCAATGGGTTCGTGCGAGATATACTCGGTTGGTGCGTGCTCGCTTAAAGCGTGACCAAATTCAAATTGTTTCAACGAGCGGATAAATGCCTTGAGGTGACCAAGACCGGCGGCAGCTTGAGCGTTGGTTGCAAGCGTTATTGGTGCGCCCATTTCAGCCGAGATTGTTTCGGCCATTTCAACGCTGCGGGCGGCATATATTTCGGCCAGCTTTTCCAGCAGGGCCAGGCGTTGTTCGCGCGAGGTCTCACTATAGGTTTCAAAGGCTTTTCGCGCTGCGGCAACGGCTTTGTCCACATCAGCGGGAGAGCCTAAGGAAATAGTTGCATAGGCCTGTTCATCCGCTGGATTTATCACGTCAAAATCGTGCGGTGTAACCGGTGCAACCCATTGGCCGTCAATATAGAAATCTGTTTTTTTAATCATTGAAAATACCCTGATGAAAATTTGTATGAGGTGATTTTGGAAAATTTCACAAAGAAAAAAGGCACCGTTATAAACGATGCCTTATCATTCAATTCGCAAACAAAGATGTAAAGCCTATTTTATCTTGGCTTCCTTGAAATCAACATGCTTGCGGGCAACGGGGTCATATTTTTTCAAAACCATTTTTTCAGTCATGGTCCGCGCGTTTTTCTTGGTGACGTAGTAAAAACCGGTATCAGCAGTGCTGACAAGCTTAATTTTTACAGTAGCAGATTTTGCCATTTCTCAAATCCTGTCTGGTAAAATTCTATGCATCCAGCGCCGATATGGCGGATGCGGAAATCCTGAGCGTGAAATTACCCAACTTTCGTGTCGTGTCAAGCATTCTTGCAATTCTTTCTAATGCTCAATTCTTAAAAACCTGCCCTGGGCGTGAAAATAAAACGGTGTGGGATACTCGGGATCATTGAGGCGACCCTTTTCCAGCCTGATTTTGAGGTGCTTTAGAACCACTTGCGTAATCAGGGGCAGGTCGACTTCAAGAGTTTCTTCAAACGTCAGCCAGCGCCGTTCCAGCAGTTCATTGGTGGGCACATCTTCATTGTCGAGAATTCTCGAAATGCCGCTGGCGTCTGCTGCAAAAAACCTGGTATCGAACCGCCGTGGGCGGCCGGGAGGGGTTATGGCGCGGGCTATATAGGTCAACCCCGATAAGGAGGGTGCAATGCCATGATTGAGAAAATCCTGCCAGGCAACGCAGCGGCTGATTTGTTTTCTGGCCTGCGGGTTGCCATAAAGAATTCCGGCTTCTTCATAGGCTTCGCGTATGGCCGCCATGCCAAGGGCGCGGGCGCGATTTACACTGACGCCACGCTTCATGTTTTTGAGCAGCTTGCCCATGGTGACAGCTGAAAAGTCGCTGTCTGGTACAACACGACTGTCGGCAAAATCCACCCGGCCACCGGGGAAGACAAATTTTCCCGGCATAAACTTGTGGTTTTCGTGGCGCTTGCCCATGAGAATGCGGGGATTGTCTTCATCAAACCGCAGAAGTATCAGTGTTGCAGCATCTCTGGGGCGGTAATAAGCGGATTTCCTGGTGGGCTTGCTTTCATTGAGCAAATCAACCAGTTCAATTTCCTTTACCATCAAGTGCCGCGAACTTTTTCACCGAGGAGAGGGGGCTCGTCTGCATTACCATCAAAGCCGTGCATGCGCATGGACCATTGGAGACCAACAACAGCGCCTTTGATGCATGGCAGCAAAAGCAGCGACAGGATTACAATCAACGGCAGCCACATCATAAGGTGTGTGGTTGTGCTGGGTTGCCACATTCTTTCTGAAATCAGCGCCAGGGGCAGAACAATATGGCCGACAATAAATATGGTGAAATAGGGCGGGGCATCATCGGCACGTTGATGTGACAGGTTTTCTGCGCAATAAGAACAGGTATCGACAACTTTGAGGTATTTCCAGAACATTGGTCCTTTGCCGCAATTGGGGCAGCGGTGCTTGAAGCCCCTGAGCATCGCAATGCCAGCGGGCCGGTTATCTTTTGGATATATAATGCTCATAATCGTGAACTTCTATCTGCGCTTGCGTTTAGGTTTTGTCCGTTTGGCGTTGCGCGGCTTATTAATTCTGCCCCGCACAGGCTTTTCATAGACCCCTTCTGATAAAAGTTCAAAGCGTAAAGCGCCTGCAACCGGGGCTGCTTCAATTAATCGCACCGTAACCTGATCGCCAAGTTTGAAGGTTTCTCCACTGGAAATGCCGGACAGAGCATACAGACCCTCATTGGCAATATAGCGATCGCGGCGCAGGGAAGATAGCGGGATAATGCCATCCGCGCCGGTTTCGTTAAGTTCAACAAACATGGCCGAGCGGGTAATACCGGAAATGCGGGCTGCAAATTCAGCACCAATCCTGTCCATAAGAAACGATGACAGAATGCGATCAACGGTTTCGCGCTCGGCCTTGGCGGCGCGACGTTCGGTCATTGACAGGTGCTCAGCAATTTCTTCGAGGTCCTGCTGGGGGGCGTCAGTGCCACCAAGGGTGGCAATCAGGGCGCGATGGACGACAAGATCGCTATAGCGTCTGATGGGCGAGGTGAAATGGGCATAATTTTTCAGATTGAGGCCAAAATGACCATAATTCTCAACTGAATATTCGGCCTGGGCCTGGGCTCTTAACACTGAATGGTGCACGAGACTTTCAATTT
>CAZVAZ010000018.1:0-25348 GCA_964625235.1 uncultured Hyphomicrobiales bacterium | reverse complement strand
GGAAACAATTCAGACAGGGCAGGGGCATAGCCACCGGGGAAAATGTATTTCTGTAACCAAGGATTGGTCGGATATGGCTCATCCATGTGGGAAATCGTATGTACGAGAGCAATGCCATCGTCATTCAGCAATTGCCTGATTTTACCAAAATATTCGCCATACCTGTAAGCTCCCACATGTTCCAGCATACCAACCGACACCACCCGGTCGTAGGTGCCTTCTTCTTCGCGATAATCGCGTAACAGAAAGCGCACCTGATCGCTGACGCCAAGTTCTTTGGCTAATCTGCTGGCATATTCATGTTGTTCCACAGAAAGCGTGACACCGGTAACATCAGCACCGGTTACCCTGGCGAGATAAATCGCAAACCCGCCCCAGCCCGAGCCGATTTCCAAAATACGCTGGCCCGGTTGCACCAGCAGTTTTGCCGCAATATGCGTCATCTTGGCTTCCTGGGCCTGATCCAGCGACATCTCAGGATCAGAAAAATAGGCGCAGGAATATTGCCGGTTTTTATCGAGAAAAAGGTCGTACAACTCACTGGACAAATCATAGTGGTGAGCAACATTCTGTCGTGCGCGGGTGAGCGAATTCGCCTGTCTGAACCGCCGCCACAACAGTCGCGCCCTGGTCATCCACCGATCTGCTGTATTTATCGATCCGGTGCCGATATTAAGACCCATGAGGTCGATAAAATCGTAAATTGTGCCATTTTCAATTGTCAAACTGCCATCCATATAGGCTTCACCGAAGTAAAGCCTTGGATTGAGGGCAAATTTATAACTTACCAGACGATCATGCAGACGTAAGGTGACAGAAGGGCCGGTTGAAGCATCACCAATACTCCACGAGCGGCCGGTTGCATCGAAAACCACAACCTCACCGGTTTTGACGATACCTCTTAACAGTCGGACCAACAGCATCGTAGAACCTCTATTTCAACAATCCATAAGGAAAACATTATACCAAAACCTGAGGAACCAGTAAAATGTGTCAACAACTTGCCCGGGTAATATGGGACACTGGTTTACGCACAGCCTTGGCTTTGTGAAACTGGGGCTGGACACTCAAGCTAAAAAAGGCATAATTTCGCGCTGTTTCGCAAGCCACAAAACAAACGCTCCTAGTCTGGACCCTAAAGCCTTCATATGAGTACAGTTGTAAATCTTATCCTGCCCTTTTTCGGTCTCATATTGATGGGGTTCATTGCCGGAAAATTTATGAGCAAGGATAAAAGCGGCATCGAATGGTTTAATACCTTCGTGGTCTATTTTGCCTTGCCGCCGCTGGTTTTTCAAACCGTGGCTTCTGCACCGATTGAACAGCTGACCAATTGGCCCTTTATCCTGGCCACCAGTTTTTCCTCTTATGCAATATTCATTCTGGTTTTTGCTGTTTCGCTTATGATTTTGAACAAGCGCATTGGCGAGGCCGCCATACAGGGGGCGGCAGCCAGTTATGGTAATATCGGTTATATGGGGTTGCCGTTAACAGTGGCAGCGCTTGGACCAGCGGCCGCTGTTCCAGCTACCCTGATTTTCTGCTTTGACAGCACTTTGCAATATTCGCTGGTTCCGCTGCTAAACTCCTTTGGCAAGTCAGGGAAAACTGATGTGAAGGCAATCCTTGTCAAAATTGTCAGACAGGTGTTTCTGCACCCGTTTATTATCGCAACAATACTTGGGGTTTTTGCATCAGCATTTTCCATAAAACTACCGCTACCGGTCGACACGCTGCTGGATTTCCTCAGTGGTGCTGCCGCTCCCAGTGCGCTTTTTATTCTCGGTGTTACCGTTGCCTATCAGCCGCTGGCGGGAATGGGGCGCGAGTTTCCCCTGATCGTCATTGCCAAATCAGTCCTGCACCCGCTTTTGGTATTGTTGATTTTAACGCTCATGGGCGGGATTGATCCATTATGGATTGGCGTTGCCGTTTTGATGGCATCATTGCCCACTGCCGCAACTGTGTTTGTCATGGCGGTGCAGTATGATGAATATGTCGAAGGTTCATCCAGTGCCATCCTTGTCACCACAGCGATTTCAATGATTACAGTGACGCTTGTGTTGATTATGATTGATCGCGGCAGATTACCGCTGGATTTTTTTTAGAGCCTGAACTGGAAGAATGAAACCTATGACCCGACAACCACTTTCCGGTATCCGGGTATTGGATTTTTCAACCCTGCTGCCCGGTCCCATGGCCAGCCTGATGCTGGCTGAAGCCGGTGCCGAGGTTATCAAAATCGAACGCCCGGGATCTGGCGAGGAATTACGGCAATATGATCCCAGGTGGGGCGGCGAATCTGTCAATTTTTCGGTTTTAAACCGTGGCAAGAAATCTCTCGCCATTGACCTCAAAGACGCGAACGCCCTCAAATTGCTTGAGCCGTTAATACGCGATGTGGACATAATCCTCGAGCAGTTCAGACCGGGAGTTATGCAAAGACTGGGACTGGGTTATGATGCCGTTCGAGCGCTTAATTCCAGGATTATCTATTGTTCCATCACCGGCTACGGTGCATCGGGTCCAAAGGCCTCAACGGCCGGCCATGATCTCAACTACATCGGCGATACCGGTATTTTGTCCCTGAGCATGGGCAGCAAGAAACACCCGGTGGTGCCGCCCGTTCTCATTGCTGATCTCGCCGGTGGCACCTATCCCGCCGTTGTCAATATACTGCTGGCACTTTTGATGCGCGATAAAACCGGGCAGGGCACACACCTTGACATTGCCATGACCGACAATATGTTCATGCTCACCTATTGGGCCTCGGCTGCCGGAAACTTAAGCGACCAATGGCCAAAAAACGGTGGAGAGTTGCTCACCGGTGGCTCACCGCGTTATCAGATTTATCCAACCAGTGACGGTGAATTTGTTGCGGTTGCCGCTCTCGAGGAAAAATTCTGGAACAGGTTCTGCCAACTCACCGGATTTACAGACAACAAATCAGATGCCGAAGAAACCATTTTGGCAGTGACCACCCTCATTGGTGCTGAAACCGCCCAACACTGGCGCGAGTTGTTCACCGGACAAGATTGTTGTTGCTCGGTTGTATCAAGTCTGGAAAATGCTCTTGACGATCCTCATTTCAAATCCCGTGGCTTGTTTGACCACCGTCTTGTTAATGACGAAGGTGAGGAACTGCCAGCACTTCCCGTTGCAGTCGTGCCGCAGTTCAGAGATGATGTTGCAGAAGCAAAATCCGCACCGGGTTTGGGCGCTCACAATGTTGAGTTTTTTGGGGAATAAACGGGCAAATTCAATCTTTTTTCCAGTTCCCGTTAAAGGCGCCGGGCCTGTCTGTGCGGTTAAAGCCATGGGCACCAAAATAATCACGCTGGGCCTGTATCAGATCAGCGGGAAGTCGTGTCGAGCAAAGACTGTCGCAGTAGCCAAGGGCGCTTGATATCGCTGGTACTGGAATTCCATGTTCAATTGCTGTGTGTGACACCAGTCGCAGCGGTTTTATCAATGGCAATAATATGCTTTTTACTGGCTCAGCAATTAACAGGTTTGAAGGATCACTGGCACCTGCACAGGCTTCGGCAATATCGCCCAGCAGCGGTGAACGTAAGATACATCCGGCCCGCCACACCCGGGATATCGAATACATATCAAGCTCGTAATCATAGATGTTGGAGGCTTGGTTGAGCAGGTTGAAACCTTGTGCAAACGAAATAATTCTCGCGGCCAGAAGAGACTGCCGCAGTTGTTTCAGAAATTTTGCCGGGTCGGGCCCAAACATCTTTACCGAGTTGGCGAAAACCGCTGAAATCTTGTTTCTTTCGGCAATTCGTGAGGATATGATGCGGGCATCGACTGCGGCTGTTATGGTGGGAATGGCAACACCAAGATCAAGTGCTGCCAAACTGGCCCAGCGCTCGGTGCCTTTTTGACCGGCGCTGTCGACAATCAAATCAACCAGCGGTTGGTTGGTTTCAGGGTCGATAGTGCCAAGAACATCGGCACTGACACCAATTAGGAACGAGCCCTCATTGCCGCTGTTCCATTCAGCAAATACCTCACTGATTTCAATTGCACTGAGCCCCATGGCACGGCGCATAAAATCATAACACTCGGCAATGAGCTGCATTTCGGCGTACTCAATACCATTATGCACCATCTTGACAAAATGACCGGCACCACTTTTTCCCATGTAGGCAACACAGGGAGTGTCGTCCTCAGCAGCCTTTGCTGCAATTTTCAGCAATATTGGATGGATTGCATCAAACGCCTTGCCGTCGCCACCGGCCATGAGACAGGGGCCTTCCAATACGCCCGTCTCGCCACCTGAAACACCCATGCCGATAAGATGAATTCCCGAGGTTTGAAAACTCTTCTGGCGCTGTTCGGTATCGTGAAAATGCGAGTTGCCGCAATCAATGACAATATCATCGCTGCCTAAATGAGTTTGTAACTCTCTTAAAATGTCATCAACAGGATTGCCTGCAGGCACCATCAGGAAAATACGGCGCGGGTGTTTTAAACTATCGACCAGTTCAACAATCGTTTCTTTTAAAGATATTCGCTCGGTTTTCACACGGGCTTTTACAAAAGCTTTGGCCTGCGCTAAATCATGATCGTATCCCGCAACATTAAAATCATTGCGGGCAATATTAAGGGCTAGCCCCTGGCCCATAACGCCGAGCCCGATAACTGCCAGATGATTGTTCCCCATATTTTTCTGCATCGTGTCCGTTTTCGCTGATAACCAATCTTTGACACTACAGGCAGAACTTTTCTTTCACAATCAGACGTTCTATAAGTTTGGTCTAAAATGGGAGAGGGCCTCATGGCAGAGAAAACCGCAATCGTCACCGGTGCAGCACGAGGTATCGGGTTGGCTACAACAAAACTCTTTGTGGCTGAGGGATATCGCGTTGCCATGGTTGACCGTGATGGCGATGAATTGGCCATTGCAGTGACAGGTTTAACCGGCGTGTTGCCTTTGGTTTTCGACATTTCAAAAGCTGAACAGGTCGACCAGATGGTAGCCGACACCATGCAGGCCTTTGGACACATAGATGCATTAATCAACAATGCCGGTGTGGCTGATTTTGGCCCGATTGAACAAACCGATTTCCAGCGCTGGCGCAACGTCATGGCTACCAATCTGGATGGGGTTTTTCTGTGCTCCATGGCGGCTACTCCGGCTTTGAAACGATCAAAAGGCTGCATTGTCAATATCGCCAGCATATCAGGATTGCGCGCCTCAACTCTGCGGGTTGCTTATGGCACATCAAAAGCAGCCGTCATCCACCTGACACAACAATTTGCTGCAGAGCTGGGTGAATATGGCATTCGCGTTAATTGTGTGGCACCCGGTCCGGTGCGCACAAAACTGGCAATGGCGGTGCATACACAAGATATTGTTGACGCCTACCACGATGCCATCCCGTTAAATCGTTATGGGTCCGAGGACGAAATTGCCTCTGTCATTACCTTTCTGTGCTCGGACAAATCCAGCTATGTTACCGGCCAGGTAATCGCTGTTGATGGTGGTTTTGAAAGCACAGGCATAGGGCTGCCTTCGCTTCGTAATTAAGTCACGCCCGCATCAGGCGCGGCACATCTTTAAGCGGTTGCATACCGCGTTGCATGACTTCACGGCGCAAGGGGCCTATCTGATTGAGCAGGAACAACCCGAGCCCGCGCGCACCCTGCAACGGTGCGAAGTTATGGATGAGTGAGCGGTTCAAAAGGTCAACCACCACGGTTCTGGGGAAAATGTCGAGGCGGCGGCGGCGATCGTAGGTTTGCATTATTTTATCGCTGCCAATGTCGTCACTCATGAGCTTTGCATCGCCAATCAATTCTGCTACCAATGCGGCATCGCGCAACCCCAGATTTAGCCCCTGAGCGCCAATCGGTGGCAACACATGCGCAGCTTCACCCACCAGCATAATGCGGTTTTTGGCAAAGTGTCTTGCGGTTAATCCATCAATGGGGAACAACCCGCGCGGGCTGGCATCTGAAATTTTTCCCAAAACCGCATCCGATTGCTTTTCCAACTCGCGGCAAAACGCGTCATCAGACAGCTGAAAAATATTATCGGCATCCTGCGGTTTTTCAATCCACACCAGCCCGGAGCGATTACCTTCCAGCGGCACCAGGGTGAGGGGACCGGCACTGCGATGAAACTCAACCGACATATCGTCATGTGGCAACGCATGCGAAAAGCTGCAGGCGACGGCTTTTTGCGGGTATGACCATTGCGTTACCTTTATAAAAGCTGCATCGCGGCAGAGTGAATGGCGACCGTCCGCGGCAATGACGCAAGTGGCTGAAATTGAGGGTTCCTGGCTATCAACCGAAATATCAACTTCCGGACCCTCAGACACAACCGCCTCGATACGGCCGCCAATCAAATCAAGATTTTGCATTTTATGAGCAGATTTTTGCAAACACTGGTTGAGCAGCCCCAGAGGGACATTCCAGGCAAACGGGTCATCACCCAGCTCATGAGCATCGAAGGTTACCGTGGGTGCTTTCAAAAACCTCATGGTATGATCAATCAGCCGCATTCGCCACAAGGGGGCTGCAACTTTGTGGCAGTGCGGCCAGATATCCAGATGTTTGAGCAGGCGCACACCGCCTTGCATCAAGGCCACGGTGCGGGCATCATTATGAGCCTTTTTGGTGTTTTTATCAGCAAAGAGCGGGTCAATGACTGCAACTTTCAATCCAGCCCCGGCAACCAGCAGTGCAGCAACAAGTCCGGCTGGCCCGGCACCGGCCACAACCACATCGTAAGCGTTCTTTTTCATGAACTTAGTATACATGATTTGCTGGACTTTGCCCTGATTTTAATGCGCTATAGGTGCTCAGGAAACCCGAACCAGAAGCCAAATCATGCCGTATAATTCAATCCTTGTGGAACATAAAGACGCAGTGTGCGTCATCACCCTCAACCGGCCGGAAAAACTGAATAGTTTTAACAGTGAAATGCACCGGGAACTCGCCGCCGAGTTGGACAGGCTGGACGAGGACCGACACTGCCGGGCTCTGGTTTTAACCGGGGCAGGGCGGGCATTTTGCGCCGGGCAGGATTTGAGTGAGAAAAAATTTGATGCCGGTGTTGACCCCGATGTGGGCAAATCTCTGGATGAGCATTATAATCCCCTGGTAAAGCGATTGCGCGGGCTGGCCATTCCGGTGATTACTGCGGTCAACGGAGTAGCCGCTGGAGCCGGTGCCAATATAGCGCTCACCGGTGATATTGTTGTCGCTGCAAAATCAGCCCGTTTCATTCAGGCCTTCAGCCGCATTGGCCTCATTCCCGATGCCGGTGGCACCTATATTCTCACGAAAAAACTGGGAGAAATGCGCGCCAAGGCGGTGAGCATGCTGGCAACGCCAATAAGCGCTGAACAGGCAGAAAAATGGGGCCTGGTGTGGCAGGTGTTTGACGATGATACGTTCATGGATGATGTGATGCATCTGGCCACACAAATGTCACAACAGGCAACCACAGCCCTTGGGCTGACCAAACAGGCCATTCATGCGGTGTCCTCAAATACCTATGAGCAGCAACTGGACCTCGAGCGAAAGCTACAGGGCCAAGCTGGGCGCACAGACGATTATCGCGAAGGTGTGACAGCATTCAAGGAAAAGCGGGATGCCCGATTTATCGGTAGATAGCACCATGGATTGTGACAAAACTTCTGTGAAGTACACAGCTTTCCTTCACCCTAAAATCATCGCGCTGGCAGGATTGAGCGCAATGACTTTGGTCGCCTGGACCTATCTGGTGATGATGGCGGGCCAGTCTGTGCCGGTGACCAGCATGGGCTCGGCAACCCATTATTCTGTCGGCCTTCTTGGTTCCATGTGGGTGGCGATGGCAATTGCCATGATGTTGCCCACGGCAGTCCCGATGATTTCAGCTTATGTGGAGATTAGCCAGACCGCAGCGGCCAAATCGATTTCTACCGTTTCGCCGCTTGTTCTGATTGCCGGGTATTTATCAGTCTGGCTTGCGTTTGCCCTGAGTGCTGCCATAGCCCAGGTTGGTTTCATCCAGTTGTCACAGATGCTCCTGGTACCACCGGCAACCAGCCAGGGTGTTGCCAGCGCGTTGTTGATTGGCGCTGGCCTCTATCAGTTCACCAGCCTGAAACAGGCGTGCCTGACCAAATGCCGTGCACCTCTGAATTTTTTCTTTGCCAACTGGAGCGATAATCCCAGGGATATTTTTCAACTGGGGATTAAACAGGGCCTGTTCTGCCTCGGCTGTTGCTGGGCATTGATGCTGGTGATGTTTGTCACGGGCATCATGAACATCCTGTGGATGGTGGCACTAACCGCCCTTATGGTGGCAGAAAAAACCATCCCCAACCCGGATAATTTAAGACGATTTACCGGGTTTGCTTTGATTGCCTGGGGTGCCACACTGGCTGTCGAGTTAACATAGGGAGATACGCACGTGATAGAACCATGGCATCTTAAAGGCGAACTCATGCTGAGTTGCAGTTGCGACGTATTCTGCCCCTGCGTTATTTCCTTGGGCAAACACCAGCCCACCGAAGGCACCTGTCAGGGCTGGGTCGGCATCCGCATTGATGATGGCAAATATGGTGACGCAGACCTCTCCGGCCTCAACGCCGGACTGCTGCTGGATATTCCCGGCCCGATGGGGCGGGGCAACTGGAAGGTTGCAGCCTATATTGACGAGCGCGCCAGTGATATCGCCATGGAAGGTCTCAGCACCATATTGTCCGGCAAGGCCAAAGGCTCAACCGGCGTTCTGGCCATTCTTGTCGGTGAATTTTTGGGCGTGTACAAAGTGCCGATTGAATACGAAACAGAAGGCAATATCAGACGGTTCAATATCCCCAAAAAAATCTCCGGGGAAATCCGCCCGATATCCGGCGGCAATGACAGTGGTGATGTTGTCATAACCAATTCGCAATACTGGATTGCCTCAGACATTATCGTCGCCAAAGCACACGTCAGCCGCGTGCGTGCCGAAAACCGCATATGGGATTTTGCCGGAAAAAGCGCTGAAATTTGCCGCCTCGACTGGTCCGGACCGTGACAGCGGCAATGTAATTCAGCCTGGCCGGGTTATTGCTGAGCTTTTGGCCGGGCAAATTCCGGGTTTAAATCAAGTGCCGGGTTTTCGTCAAAGAAGTTAAACGGCCGGATGGTGATTTCGCGCCACAGGGTTGGCATCACCGGCCAGTCTTCTGCCCGGGGAATATGGTGGATGCCGATTGTCGGCCACACCACGATGTCCTTATTGTTGATGTCCTGTGGTGCGGCAATCCAGGCAGGCAATCCATCACCGCCTTTCGACTGATTGGGGAAATTACCGGCAGCATAGACCTGATCGCGGTTATAAGCCGTTATCCACAACGACTCATTGGAAAAAATAGCACGTGATTGCGGCGAAAATTCAGGCGACAATGGTGAGGTTACCCGTGTTGGCATTTCAATCTCTATCGAAGGATTATGGCCCAACACGGTTTTTCTGTTGGTGTTCTTGACAAACCATAGACCTGATTGTTCACCCATAGTGGTTTCCAGCTTTGCCGGGGTCTGGTCAAAAGTCCAGATTTCGCGCCGGGGATTTTCTGGCGGCAATGTAATCGGGGTAATTTTTCCTTCGGCGAAGGTGTTTTTCATCCCATCCACATCAAGATCAATCCGATAGGAGAAATAATGATCGTGGTTTGGTGCCACACTGTTTTCAGCAATCAGGGTACCGTATTTCGTGTCTTTTTGCGCAGTTGCATCCTGCATGGATTTCGTTTCAACGCCCTTGATGGCAAGAATTCCCGTGGCACCCAATCGAAGCTTGATGTCGGCGGTCTGGGTAAATACCCAATCGAGCGAATAATCATAATTGCCGACGGTGGGGATCATTCGTACCACCAGATTAACGGCACGGCGGCTTTCCACATCGCGACCGGCATTTTCCGCATGACGCCAGGCCGGATCTCCCGTGGCGCGTTCAAAAATGCACATGGCGCGTTCAACGGGAAAAACCTTGCCGGTATCACTGGGAACGACGGCATTGATATAGACAGCATTAAGCGGGCAGTCTTTGCCGGGGCGCAAGGAGGAGGCAAGATAGCCCAGTCCATATTCGCCCGCATCCAAAAAGGCCTTGTAGGACCAGGCGGGGTAGGGGTCCATGTAGGGTACAAACATCTCTGACAGAGCCATCTGATAGGCAACTTTGCGCAATTTACCCTTGTCATTGTAGCGCACCAGCGAAATGACAATGCCATTGCGGCGCTCAAAGCGCAGATGAAACGACCAGTTCTGCCACTCGACCTGCAAGCCGCCCTTGAGTTTAAAATTCGCTCCCGCAGGTGACACGTTGATTACCGGCTTGAGGGCGGGACGGAAGGTGGCCTGATTTTGGATTTCATAACTACGCACTGGCGCAGGCACCGGCACAACACCGGTATCAACCACATCAATAACCGCTTTGGCATTTACGTCAACAACAGCAAAGACGCCCTCGACGGGGCGGCCATAACGATGGTTTTTTGATGCGGAAGCTTCATAGCACGGCACATTTAAAATACGCTGCCCCTCATAATCATGGCCAGGCAAATACCCCGGTAAAATTGGTGAGCAAAAGAGTTTGTTGAAATCACTGTAGCCGCGCTTGCGCATGGCCTTTTGCCAATTGGGGTCTTTCATGGTCAAGGCCTGGGCCATGCGCCATTCACTGATAAGAACGCTGCTTTGCACCCCGGTTTTTTCCTCGACCGATATGACCTTGGCAGCGGTGATATCAACCACGGCTTCAAATGTTTTTGCACCACGCCGGAAAACCACAAAAGATTTACGTAAAATGGGATCTCCGTCTCGCCACGCCCACATCTTGGCCTTGTCAGGTTCCTCCAGCCGAATAGCTGTAAACAGCGTGTCTTTATCAACCTCGCCAGCGCTGCTGAGGATGGAGACCACATTTGTCACTTCACCGGCATCCAGCGCATTCAACGGGTGGTCAACCTGTTGCGCCGATACGATGCTGGAAAAAGCTGATATCAAAAGTGCCAGGAAGGTGAGTTTCAGTTTTTGACCCGGCATTTTTTATCTCCTGTTAGGGTGTTCGAAAATCCAGCACCGATTCGGTGTCCTGACTTTATCAGAGTTTGAAGTGTAACCAAGGAAACCACCCATGTCATATGTCCTTAACGTCGCACCCGTTCCTTCTGTACCGGTGAAGGGCAGCGATGCGAGGTTTCCGGTGAGGCGTATTTTCTGTGTCGGACGCAACTATGCCGAACACGCCCGCGAAATGGGGTTTGATCCTGATCGCGAACCACCTTTTTTCTTCACCAAACCTGGCGATGCAATCGTTATGGATGGCGCTGAAATTCCCTATCCTCCCTTGACCGGCAATTTTCATTACGAGATTGAACTTGTGGTGGCCATCTCCGGCGGTGGATTGAACATTAAAGAAAGCGAGGCCCTTGAGCATGTCTATGGCTACGCGGTTGGCCTCGATATGACCCGGCGCGATTTGCAGCTTTCCATGCGAAAAATCGGCCGCCCGTGGTGCTGGGGCAAAGCTTTTGATAATTCCGCTCCCATAGGTGAAATCACCCCCGTTGCCCAATGCGGACATATTGACAAAGGCCAAATCTGGCTAGATGTAAACGGTGAGCGCCAACAGGACGGCGATATCAACCAGCTTATCTGGTCGGTGCCCGATGTCATTGCCCATCTCACCCAATCGATAGCGCTCGCACCGGGTGATCTGATAATGACCGGCACACCGGCAGGTGTTGGGCCGACTGTTGCCGGTGACCGGCTTAGCGGGGGAATTGATGGTCTGGGTAATCTGTCGCTCACCATCGTTGAACCTACATATTATGCGGGCGGGTTTTAATTCCGTTGGCTACCTGCACTTCCCGGACATACTTCACAATTGCCGCAATCTGCGGATCTGAAATGCCGGGGCGAGCGGGCATGTTACCGAAAGACCAGTGATGCTGTGGCACGCCTCCCTTGACGGCTCTGAAGAAGGCTTCATCGGCGTGATGCCCGGGGTTGTAAACAGCGTGGATCAACGGCGGCCCCTGCTTGCTTCCCGCAGCTTTTTTGCCGTGACAGGCTGCACAATTGGCATCATACGCCACCTTGCCAACAGTCGCCTGGGCTGAAAGAACCGGTTCAGTGACATCTATGCTCGCACTTCCTTCCGGTGAAACCAAAGGGGCTACTAACAGGCCGATACCAAGTAGCAGAAATCCGCCAATCGCAATCGGTACAAAGTATTCTGAGATTTTCAATTTTTTGCATCCTCGAAAGTTTAAAAATTCGCTTCACTATATTTTTAAAACACCACCGTTTGTTTGGTTCATTGATTATGTATCAACACCGGCTAAACTCGAGTGTGAAATTTAATCATCCAACCACAACACCACCTTTATCGTTAAATTCATAAGGCGGCAACCACAGGTTTTCCGGTGCCGGGCCACGGCGTACCCGCCCGGCAATATCGTAAACCGAGCCATGACAGGCGCAGAACCAGCCATCCCAGTCACCGCGCAGATCTCCTTCTTTGTGCCCCTGGGGTATACAACCCAGGTGAGTGCACACACCTATTACAATCAGCCACTCCTCGCGCTTGACCCGCGAGGCATCAGTTGCCGGATCAATCAGAGCAATATTATTGTCATCGGCTTTCGCCGCAGCAATCTGTTCTGCACTGCGCCGGACTATAAACAACGGACTGCCCCGCCATTTTACCGTCACCCGCTGGCCGGTTTCAAACGGTTGCAAATCTATTTCAGTCATTGCCATGGCCCGCACATCGGCGGACGGGTTCATGTTGTCAATGAGCGGCCAGACTGTAACAATACCTCCCGCAGCGGCCATGGCAGCGGTGGCGATGTATAGAAAATCACGGCGTGTGGGGCGATCGTATCTCTGCTCCAACAGAGTACCTGCTTGTGTATTCATGGCAAATTCTCCTGTGGGTTGCTGATGAAAATAATCGCCCTGCCACGCCCGCTTTAATCTTTCGATTTTTCTTCGTCATGTTCACCTTCATTACTTTCGTCGTCTGAATGGTGCATAAGCTTGGCAATGCGCTCAGGGATGTCTGCCTTGGAAAACTTTTTTTGCTCGCTGGCGCTGTGGACAAATGCGATGATATTGGCAAGTTCTTCGCCGGTGAACTCAATTTGTTCGCCTAATTCATCTTCTTGAAGAGTAATCATTGTTCCCGCACCGCGCCACATTTTTGCAGCAAAATCAAACGGATCCATTATGGCTGGCATGGTCGCGGCATCCAGAGGCGATGCATGCCCATCACCAACGCCATTAATTGAGTGACAAACCACACAACCTTTGCTGGCGAATAACATTCGCCCTTTGGCTGGACTCATGAATGGCAACAGCATGCCCTCAACCGCAGTTTCGGTTTTTTCGGGTGCTGTAGCCTGTTCGGTTTTTTCGGCTTTAGCCTTGCCATGTTCTTCGCTCGTTCCGGGGCTGGCAACTGTAGCTCCGGTGGTGATGGAAATGGCCAGGCCCGTGGTGAGTATGAAGGTTGTAAGTTTTAGCATTTCTTTTCCTAACTGGATTATTCCGGTTTAATTGTGCATGGTCGGATTCAGCTAACTGCAAACCTGAATTTTACCCAATCCAGGTTGCCTCATGAGGAGATTATAAGGGTAATACATGGCTAATCAATTTTTTTCCCTTCTGCCCGCACTACTGGTTTGCCGTCACCTAGGCTGGCTTTGTGCGTCGACCAAGATAACCAAGCCCAATCAGCAGGATGGCTCCGGCAACAAACACCAGTAACATCCAGTCCGGCAGATAAAATGTCATGTAAACATTCCAGCCAAGCTGTCCGAGGCTTTTGGTCACCAAAGAAGGTGTGCCGGTTAGTGAGCCACCCAATGTCCCGGTAATTGTGACCACAGCGGCACCGATTGAGGCGAGCGTGAAAGTAACCCAGCGTTGCATGCCATCAAATAAGAACCTGCGGTAGCGATACCCCAGAATACCCATCACTGACCAGTAAGACAGAGTCCAGGTGGCCAGCATAATGTGATTGCGACCCAGTGGTGATTGGGTGATGGCTGACCACGGGTAGATCATCAGACCCAGACCATAGGCAATCGCACCGGCCAGAGAACCCAGAAGGATAAGTGGCCAGACTGCTTTTTGCAAATGTACCGCCAGTTCAGAATCTGAGAAGGTTCGAAAAAAGATGAAGAGATAAGCGGTCAGCCACAGTGCTACGGGAAAGTGGGTCATCAGTATATGATAAACAGCCATGATCAGGCCTCCTTGCGGGTCATTAGCAGGTTGATGTTGATACCGAGGCCGATAATCAGGCCAAGGCTTGCCAGTAGTGTCAGCAGCCATTGCCGCCGGATCTGTTCACTGAATTCGCCTTCGACCCCATAAAGTGCCAGTTGTTTGGGGTTATGGCGCGCAGCAACAGGCACCCTTTCAGCGATCTTGTCGGCACCAGGGTGGCGTTTTGGATCGGTCAACATGGGCCAGCTCACCTGTCCGGGATAAAACATGGTCAGTTCTGTCCAGTCCTGTTCCCACTTGGGCGCAGGGCCGTCAAAACGTTTGGCCACCAATTGTGCCTTCTGGCCCAGCCCCAGTGAGACTGGCAGCGAGACATAATGCCAGCGCATGGTGGTGGCATTGCGGAACACGGCAAAGGCAAGATCGTAAGACCCGCCATCGCGGAATATTTTGTCGTCGAGCGTATTGCCTGTGTCCATGTCGCGCACCAGTGTCACGTCCCAGAAGCCGTCTTTCCAGCGTGCCGGGCCAGGTTGCACCACATCGCCGCGCGAACCTTCTTCTGTGCGCAGCATCCGGCGCGGTATGGTATCGCCGTTTTTCCAGGCAATTGTCGGATCATAAGGAACGGCGGTTTTTGAACTCAGGTAATAGACGTCGTCAAAGCCATACTTTCCACCGGTCACATCGTTAAAGTTCAATGCGTTGGTGCCCGCAACATCGCGGTTGAACATAAATTTGGGCTGTTTCAGGTTTTTGTCCCAGTTGGTGGAGTAGGGGCCGCGGCCCTCATCGCCGCTGCGTTCTTCCGAGACAAAACCATCGTCACCCAGACCAATCGGGTTTGACCGGCTGGAGCGCCATTGCCACAGGTCGATAAAATACCCGGCTTTTCGCAGTGTTTCGAGATCGCTTTCGGGTCGAACGGTCTCAAAATCACCCGGATTTGTACGCGTTGCCGGAAGATATTTTGTCCGCTCTTCTTTGGTTTTTGGAACACCGGTAAAGGTTGTCAGCCCCTCGCCGATGGTGATGTACCCGCCATAGCGGCTGAACAATGGCACCGAACCATCGTCTATCATCATCGCAATCCGGTCCTCGTTCAAAAAATCTTCGGAAGGGCCAACTTCCTCGCCTTTTTTACGTATCCATTTGCCATCTGTATAGACCAGAACATCATGGAAAATGCTGGGGCGTTCAACCGGCCAGCGGTAGCGGAAATAGATTTTTTCACCATCATAAGCCGCCTTGACCTGAAGCGGTGTTGTCAGCTCTTTGGGAATGGAAATACTGCGCTCCGGGTCATTTTTGATTATCCCGGTACCGTGAGTGACCCAGGCAGCAACCAGCAGGCCACTGAATATTGCTACCGAGGCTGCTAAATAAGTTCGTCGCATTAGAAGTCTCCTATGTCTGGTGTTTCAAGGTTTTCGAATTGTAATATTTGAGTAGTTTTTCAAAAAACTGGCTTCACGATGCCGGTGACAGGGCCATCTGGTGACCTTTGCCGCCAATTGAAATCGTGCCAAGCACAGCAAGGCTGGTCTGATCAATCACCTGAATTTCCGGCTTGTCGTTGCTTGATACATAAAGCTTGCCGGTACTGCCAACGGCTGCAAGATGATAAGGTGTCCTAATGGCAACGGTGCGCTTTTTCTGCGTTTTCAGATCAACAGCGACCAGCCTGTCCTGCTCCATTGCGCTGACAAAAAGTGTTTTGGCATCATTGGAAATATCTATGCCGTGCAGCAAATCGCCGATGTTGAAGGTGCGCGTGCCAACACCGTCTTTGATATTGATTTCGGAAACTGTGCCATCATTGCTGTTGGCGGCATAAATTTTCTGACCATCTTTTGATATTGCCAGATGTCCGGGACCTTCACCTGTTTTGAACTTGCGGGTGATTTTCCAGGTTGCCGGGTCAATTTCACTGATGGTGTTTTCACCGCCGTTGGATACATACGCGCGTCCGCTTGCTGGGCTGAAGACGATGAAATTGGGAAGCGCTCCGGTGGCAACCGTGGCCACGATTTCATAGGTACCAAGATCGATGGTGCTAATCGTACCTTCACTCGGATTGCTCACCACGGCAAATTTACCATCCGGGCTGATCGCCACATGATGGACCGCACCGGGTACATCAATTCGCCGCACAATCGAACCATCTTCGACCTGTATAACCGTAACAGTGCTGATGACCTTGCCTGCTTTTTTTGCCTGCATAGCCTCATGAGGCTTGGATTTATCCTTCATGGCCATACCGGGTTTGGATTTGTCCTCCATCGCCATGCCGGACTTGGGTTCGCCCTTCTTCTTCATTCCGGGATGATGAGCGGCGTGATCCTCAGCATTCATATCTGCCGGTTTTTCAGGGGCTTTGCTGCCCGGCTCGCGTGCCTCGAAACTGCCTGCCACCAGAAACCGGCCATCAGGTGTTTTGGCCAAACCGTGAATAGCGGCAACCCCTCCAATCGTGTTGACAATCTTGTCAGTCGCGGCATCGACCACAAGTATTTTGCCTTCATCACCCATGGGCACATAGATCAGCGGCTCACTGAAAGCTGCCTGCATGCCCAGTCCCACGGTGAGGATACTGGCCAACAGAGTAGTGCGTGGAAATGAAGTCGCCCTCAAAGGTTTTCCTGTTGGGATAAATTTCATAATTTTTGCTCCAATTGACGGGTTAAATTTTGACAGAACGAAGCCGCAGCGCATTGGCAATTACTGATACGGATGAAAAACTCATCGCTGCCGCCGCAAAGATTGGTGAAATCAAAATGCCCAGGAACGGGTATAGAATTCCGGCTGCAACCGGCACGCCTGCAGCATTGTATACAAGGGCGAAAAACAGGTTTTGCTTGATGTTGCGCATTGTCGCCACAGACAGTTTGCGGGCGCGCACAATACCGTCGAGATTACCGCTGACCAGCGTGAAACCGGCACTTTCGATTGCCACATCAGCACCTGTGCCCATGGCAATACCGACATCGGCCTGAGCCAGTGCCGGGGCATCATTGACCCCGTCTCCGGCCATGGCAACCTTCTTGCCCTGGTCCTGCAACTCCTTGATGATACGGGCTTTATCCTCGGGCATCACATCGGCTCGGATCTCATCAATACCAAGACGTGCCGCCACTGCTTTGGCCGTGCGCTCGTTGTCGCCCGTAGCCATGATCACCCGGAAGCCCACAGCATGCAGGGCCTTGATGGCATCGGGAGTGGATTCTTTCACCGGATCAGCCACCGAGACCAGACCGGCAATCCTGCCTTCAAGCATGATGAACATCACGGTTTCACCTTCGTCGCGCCGATTGTTGGCAGTCGTGGACAATGTTCCCGTACTAAGGCCCATTTCCTCGACCATTCGAGCGTTGCCAAGAGCCACGGCCTTGCCGTCAACAATGCCTTTGACCCCCATGCCGGTTACGGCTTCGAAATCCTCGGCCTCAGTTAAAGTGACGCCGCGTTCTTCAGCACCTCTGACGATTGATTCAGCCAGTGGATGTTCTGAGCCACGCTCAAGAGATGCCGCCAGTCGAAGCACTTCTTCTTCTTTAAAACCTTCCTCCGGCAGCACCGCCACCAGTGTTGGTTTTCCTTCCGTCAAAGTTCCGGTTTTATCGACAATCAGCGTGTCAACTTTGGCGAACCGCTCCAGTGCTTCGGCATTTTTGATCAGCACACCAGCCTGGGCACCACGCCCGGTGGCTGTCATGATTGACATCGGCGTTGCCAGCCCCAGCGCACAGGGACACGCAATGATTAATACTGCCACGGCAGAGACCAGCGCGTAGGCATAAGCTGGATCCGGTCCCCAGATTGACCAGGATATGAAGGCAACGATGGCAATAGCGATTACTGCCGGTACAAATTTTCCAGCAACCGTGTCGGCAAATTTCTGGATGGGAGCGCGCGAACGCTGGGCGTTGGCCACCATTTCAACGATTTGGCTCAACATCGTATCAGAGCCGACACGCCGGGCCTCCATCACCAATGAGCCGGTGCCATTAATGGTTGCTCCGGTAACTTTATCGCCAGCCACTTTTTCAACCGGTATGGGCTCACCGGAAATCATTGATTCATCAATTGAAGAACGGCCATCAACCACAACACCATCCACCGGCACTTTATCGCCGGGGCGAATGCGCAACTTGTCACCGACGACGACGTCTTCCAGGGCTATTTCTTCCTCAGTACCATCGGGCCGAATTACGCGTGCGGTCTTGGCGGCAAGATCGAGCAGAGCGCGTATGGCTGAACCGGTGCGTTCACGTGCGGAAAGCTCCATTACCTGGCCTAGCAACACCAGTGTGACAATTACAGCAGCGGCTTCAAAATAAACCCCGACAGAACCATCGGCATTGCGGAAACCGTCCGGAAATATTTCGGGTACAAATAATGCCACCACGGAGAAGATGAAAGCTGCGCCGACCCCCATGGCAATCAGGCTGAACATATTGAGGTTCATGGTCATGAACGATTTTCCACCGCGCACGAAGAACGGCCAGCCGGCCCACAGGATTACCGGAGTGCTGAAGACCAATTCAATCCACTGCGAAGGTTGATCGCCAATGAATTCGCGAATTTGATTGTATCCCAGAAAGGGTGGCATGGTCAGTAAAAGCAACGGAATGGTCAAAACGACACTGACCCAGAACCGGCGTCTGAAATCAACCAGCTCGGGATTTGGCCCTTCTTCGCCGGTGGGGACACCTTTGGGCTCCAGCGCCATGCCGCATATGGGACATTCACCAGGACCAACCTGCTCAATTTCGGGATGCATCGGACAGGTATAGACCGTTCCTTCCGGCATCGGTTCGGCCACCGGTGTACCGTCCTCATATTTCTCCGGCTCGGCTTCAAATTTGGTCTGGCAGGCAGAAGAACAGAAATAAACTTGCGCACCATTATGCCGGATCATGTTTTTGGCGCTGGCACGGGCAACCTTCATGCCACACACAGGATCTTTTGCTTCGATAAATTCGTCAGGGGAGGCGGTGAATTTATCAACGCATTTATCACTGCAAAAATGATAGTCATGACCCTCATAGGTCGCAGTAGGCTTGCCCGCTTTGGGATCGACATCCATACCGCAAACAGGGTCTTTAACTGTTTCCTTGTGGTTTGAGGCATGGCTGTGATCGTGTCCAGCGTGGCCTTTTTGAGTTTCTTTATCCATTAGCTCTTTCCTTTTGAGTGTAGAAATTTTAATTGTGGTGATCAAATTTGCTTAATCCGTCGTACATAAAACCAAAGGCCTGTTCTTTGGTATTGTCGCGTAATATCCGGGCGGACTTGATTGCCTTTGAAATCGTAACGAGGTTCTCGTGCTCGCGCTTGATCAGCGGGTGATCTTTTCCTAGCGCGTATCGGTTGGCCCGTATGGCGCCCGCCAGTATCTCAACACCATACATCCACGGGTTGATGTTTTGTGAAAACATCATACGGCTGGTACGCATCGGGTGCATCCACTTTGCCATTTGCGCTGTCCACGGATTGCTGGCCGCCTGCACAAAGGGGCTGACGAAGGTTTTGTACATTGCTTCGTTGAGGTTGGAAGTATCACGCGCCCGCTCAAAAGCTTCCCTTTGCTGCGGGAACACCAGATCCTTAACATCGCGCTCCTCGAAATGAACACTGTACTGGGACTTGTGACAGTCGGGATCTCCGGTGGGATTGTCAATTTTCATTTCGTAAAGCCCGGGGTCAAGCTGTTCGATCTCCTCAAGGCTTTCCAGAATGGCCCGGTGCTCAAGGCGCGCGACTTTTGCTGACACGAAAATGCCCAGGTGCCCGATATGGGGATTTGTCAGATAGACAATCCGCTGGTTGGCGCTTTTGAGGTCATCAGTGTCCTTGTAGACCGCAGGAATCCAGCCCAAAGCCTGATGTGGCGGGGTGATATTGTCGCCCCATGAGGCAAATATCACCAGTGGATTACGAATAGCGCGTAAATCAGCCACGCAATCGTCACAGATTCTAAAGAGCCCCTGTTCAAGCTTGTTGCCGATAAAAAGATTTTCAACAATGGCAAGAATTTCCTCGCGGCTGAGGCTGTAAAAACCGTTCCACCAGCGCTCAAAGTCTAAAAACCGCTCACTTTCAGTGTCAACATCCTCATACAAGTTGGCGTATTTTTCCCAGATGGCTTTTTCGGGCTTGAGGTTTTCGAAATTTTGCGCAAGCCAGGCACCGTCGAATTGACCATTGCCGAGATCAGAAATGAAATGCGCAAGCCAGGCCCCACCAACAAGGCCACCCGCCACCCGCATCGGGTTGACGCCAGGCTCTCCGGCCCAATAGGACAAGGGTGAGCCGTTAAGAACCACAGGGCCACTCAGCCCGACACAATCGGCTGCCAACAAGGTAAGCGCCCAGCCAGCCTGACAATTACCATAAAGAACCGGTGGTTTGCCGGCGTGGGCGCTGGCGACTTCGGCAACGAAACAGCGCAGGGCGTGATGAACATCCGCCAGTGTTTGTCCGGCAACGGGTTCGGGAAAGAAAATAACGAAATAGACCGGAAAACCCTCATGCAGCGCCATGCCTACTTCTGAGTCATGCTTGAAACCGCCAATTCCCGGCCCGTGACCGGCTCTGGGGTCAACAACAATGACCGGTGGCTTGTCGGGGTCAACACAATCGTCCCAGCAATCATCGCCAACTTCAATAATTCGCAACAGGGCATAATTAACCGGGACATCAAAGGTGCGCGCATCAAGGATCATCTCGTATTTGAAATCCAGCAACGGCGGCATGGCCCCATGTTCATGTTCGGCTATATTGTCAGCGCGCTGGCGCAATACATCCCAGAACAAAACTGAACGCTGCCAGGTATCAGTCAGGTAAGATGCTGCATCGAGCGATGATATCTGCGTTTCTTCAGAAGGTACGGCAGGGCGGGCAGTTTTGGCATGCTTGGCAGTTGTTGCGAGATGTGCGTTCATTTTATTCGCTCACTGATTTACCGGAGTATCTGAAAAAAGACCTGACTTGATGTGCTGCTCAAGTACCAGCAGCATGAATGCCAGCCGCTCGTTGGTGGTGTTTGATGCACCGGCAGTAATCTGGCCGTCTTTCCACACCACAGATATGGCCACAGCTTCTATCTGATCCAGGTTTTCGAGACCGGAGGAAAAAATTTCCGCAACAGTGGTTCCATGTAAACTGTAAATATCGCTCATTTCTTGCTCCTTTTGATCAGGTGGTTTTGGGACGGGTTGCGAAATAATTGTAAAGCGGGGCAAATATGAGCGCTACATACCAGCCATAGGCAAAGGTCTCAGCAAGGCCGAGGAAAAAACTGGTCCAGCTTATCCAAACGAAACCCGGCAGCAGGGGAGCCCAGGAAGGGTTCATGGCATATGCCGGAAACCACAGGTCAAACAGAACGCACAACACAAACGTTACAGATAAAAACCCGCCCAGGCTCATGCCCAGGGCTATAATCGATATAGGCCGGGCAGATGTGGCAATTTCTGTGTGGGGTGAATAAGTGGACGTGGTTTTAGACATGTGCGTGCTCCGTTTGCTTTTGGGTAGTGTCTCGGGTTGCGATATATAATTCAGGTGCGGCCTCAAAAATCTCGCGGCAGTCGCGCGAACAGAAGTAGTAGGCTTTACCTGCGTGCACGCAGGTTTTTGCCAGGCGGGTGGTTATTGTCTTTTGGCATACCGGGTCTGTGGTTTTCTCAGCAGGCGTCCAGGCAAGTTCTGGCGTATTCGCATCTGCCCGGGGTGTTTGTAATTGCCCGTTTTTATTGCTGCTTCCCATAATGTGCGAACCACAACCAAGGCGCATCATCAGGTAGAAAAGGCCTGCCCAGACAGCGATGGTAAGGATCAGTTCCATTATATTACCT
This sequence comes from uncultured Hyphomicrobiales bacterium, assembly GCA_964625235.1. Taxonomy (GTDB): domain Bacteria; phylum Pseudomonadota; class Alphaproteobacteria; order Rhizobiales; family JAJFHR01; genus JAJFHR01. The sequence goes on along the minus strand of CAZVAZ010000018.1, from coordinate 3,242 downwards.
CTGCCTTGCCTGTTGCGCACCGCGGGCAGGTTCGAGCAAATCCACAACTGACAAATCAAGATCATCAAGTGCGGCCTGCAAAGTGGCCATTAGGGTTTCGATTTTTATGACACGGGCAGCCTCAACTGCTTCCTTTTCGAGGCCCCGGTATCTGAGAACGCCGGGCTGCTGCGCGTGCCTGCGAATGGCGGTGAGGGTTTTCCCGGCCGGAACAGGTTCATTATCCGCGTTTAAAGCGCGATTGGCACATTGACAGGCGTTTTTGCTCATAACCTCGTCCTTCTGTTTGATGCTCAAGCGACATCGTCGAAATGATTTCGCTTGGGTTTGGCGAATACCCTCCATATAGTTGTGCTCTGTAACTGGATGATCACCATCTTTATGGTGTTTTGTAACGGATTGTCACAAGGTGAGTGGCGGTTATAATCCGTTACAATTTATATGAGAGACAGGTACAAACTGGAGGTATTTAGCGTCCATGAATACGCTCGAAGCAAACCCGACAGCTCACATACTGGTAGTGGATGATGATCGCGATATCCGTGAGTTGCTGGCGCGATTTCTGAAAAAACACGGGTTTCGGGTGACCACCGCGATTGACGGCAAGGAAATGCGCTGCGCTATCGCTGACTGGTCGATTGACCTTGTCGTGCTTGACTTGATGCTGCCGGGAGAAGATGGCCTGTCACTGTGCCGTAATTTACGGGCAAAATCGGCAATCCCGATTATCATGCTGACCATGATGAATGAAGAAACAGACAGAATAATCGGCCTGGAAATGGGGGCGGATGATTACCTGCCCAAACCTTTCAACCCGCGCGAATTGCTCGCACGCATGAAAGCGGTATTGCGGCGGACAAAAAATGTGCCTGATGCGGGCGCTGTAACCTCTTCAAAAACGCTTCATTTTTCCGGCTGGAAGCTCGAAATCGGTCGCCGCCAGCTTGAATCAGCCAGCGGCCTGCTGATTGATCTGAGCGCTGGTGAATTCGATCTTCTGGTGGCTTTGGCCGAACACCCGCAACAGGTTTTAACCAGGGATCAGCTTCTCGACCTCACCCACGGCCGCATCGAAGCGCCGTTTGACCGCAGCATCGATATGCAGATAAGCCGCCTGAGGCGCAAAATGGAACCGGGTGAGGGGGCTAATGATCTGATCAAGACAGTGCGCGGCGGTGGCTATATGTTAACAGCGGTGGTAAGTAGAAATGAAACACCTGATACCTGACAGTCTTGCCGCCAGAACACTTGCGGTGTTGATCATCGGGCTGGCGCTGTCGCATGCAATTTCCATAGCACTTTATGTCACAGATCGCTCTGACACCTTGATTTCCATTGATGGCAGACATATTGGCGAGCGCATTGCAACGATTGACCGGCTGACCCGGAACTCACCACCCGCCGAGCGTCGGCGGCTGGTAAATCTTACCGGTGACGCCAGTTTCAAAGTGTCCATACCGCCCGCCCGCACGATTGAAGCCCAGCCACCTACGACAGGCAACTTGTTGGAATTGCGTAATTCTCTGGCAGCGCACCTTGACAGTGATCCCAATCGAATTATCCGCATGCGGTATATGGAAATGAAGTCATCAAAACCGGATAACGGAAAATCCGAAAAAGTAAAAACCGTGATGATTTCCATTTCTCAGCCAGATCAAAACTGGCTGAACTTTGCAGTAACGCTGCAGCCTGAAAAACCGTTCTGGTCATTTCGCTATACGCTTTCCATGTTGGTGATGCTGAGTGCTGTAGCCATTTTCTCCGCAATTTTCGTGCGTCAGCTGACCCGGCCTCTGGAGCGGTTTGCGCAGGCTTCACAACAGTTGGGAGTGGATGTTACAGCACCGCCGTTGCCGGAAAAAGGGCCGCTGGAAATACGCCAGGCAACACAGGCGTTTAACCAGATGCAAAGACGAATTCGCCGCTTCGTTGAAGACAGAACGCAGATGATTGCCGCTATTTCACATGATCTGGGCACGCCGATTGCCCGCATGCGTCTGCGCGCGGAATTTGTTGATGATGCAGAACAGCAACAAAAGATGCTGGCTGATCTCGAACACATGGAAAAGATGGTTTTTTCCGCTCTTTCATTTGCCCGCGATGATTCAGCGCGCGAACCTGTGGCAATGGTTGATTTCGGCTCAATGCTGCACCGTGTCTGCGATGATATCTGCGACACCGGGTTTCAGGCCTCCCTGACAATCCGGGAAGAAACCATTGCCTGCAACTGTCGACCGGTGGCCTTGCGTCGCGCCTTCAACAATCTCGTCGAGAACGCCGCCAAATATGGTGGCGAGGCCCGGGTTTCGGTGACACAAAAAGACAACGCCATTGTGGTGACGATAGACGATGACGGGCCGGGCATCCCGCAAGACCGCCACGAAGACGTTTTTAAACCATTCTACCGGCTGGAAGGCTCCCGCAGCCGCGAAACCGGCGGCACCGGCCTTGGCATGACAGTCGCACGTTCAATCATCCGCGCCCACGGTGGAGATATTGTACTGAGCAATCGCGATGAAGGCGGGTTGAGAATGGAAGTAAATCTGCCGACGATATAATTTGAAAATTTTATTGGCGGAGCGCGATAAACCGTTCGCAGACCTGTTTATACACATGATTGCTTATATTGCGGATGTCTGTATTTTCTTCTTGTGAGTAATTTACAAGGCTATATGCATGACAGATAAGAAATACGGCTTTTTTGGATGGAAAGAATTTGAAGGTAATAGGAATGAAATACTTCGTGAATACGACAGATCTAAAGAGGTTAACCAATCTAAGCCTGTTCAGGTTGAGCATGGTATAGCAGGTGAAGCCGCTATAAGGCGTTGGCTAGAAGTTACATTGCCTGAGAAATATGGAATAACTTCTGGATATATTATCCCCGATTTGATCGTGAGTGATAACTATAAATTGTATCATTATGATGTGATTATTTTCGATAAAATAAATGCCCCAATTTTATGGGTAGATGGAAATTATGACCAGTCTTCTCAAGGCAAGAGACGAGCTATACCAAGTAAATATGTAAAAGCTATTTTTGAAACAAAAGCAAAATTTACAAATAAAAGCACAAAGGAATCCTTGGCAAAGATAGCAGAGTTGCAACCCATTGCTCAGCATTTGCCTACAACATTTTTTTCTAGCATAATCTTTATGGAAATAGACGGGCAATTACCTGATACTAAGAGTCTGACTCGAAAGTTTATTCAACATAACAATATCTTGCGAGCCTGCGAATG